>JBBSTN010000009.1:0-25862 GCA_038235845.1 Gemmatimonadales bacterium
CCTACGTTGATGTAGAGACTCGCACGCAACTCGCGTTGCCTCCGTTTCGCCTCGAGTGCAGCAATGCGCGCTCGCTCCGGAGCTCACCGTCCAATGTACGAGGCAACGCATGACCGACGCGCGATCGCACGACACTTCAGACGTATTCAATAAGGTCCCAGCGGTTACAATCGTGTTCTGGATCATCAAGATCCTCGCGACAACGGTCGGTGAGACCGCCGCCGACGTCCTCTCGACGACCTTTCATCTCGGGCTGGTCGTCACGTCGTTCATCATGGCCGCGCTGCTCATCATCGCTCTAGTCGTCCAGTTTCGCGCGGACAAGTACGTGCCGCCGATCTACTGGATCGTCGTCGTCTTCATCAGCGTTGTCGGTACGCTCATTTCCGACAATCTCGTCGACAATCTCGGCGTCTCCCTCGCCACGACGACGATCATCTTCAGCGTAGCTCTCGCCGCGGTTTTCATCTGGTGGTACCTCAGCGAGCGAACGCTCTCGGTGCATACGATTCACTCACGCCGCCGCGAGCTATTCTACTGGGCCGCGATTCTCTTCACTTTTTCGCTCGGCACCTCCGGTGGTGACATGCTGTCCGAGAAACTGGGGCTCGGCTACGCCGTCGCGCTCGGGATCTTCGCCGCCGGAATCGCGGTCGTGTACGCGATGTACCGCATGCACCTCCTCAACGGCGTTCTCGCCTTCTGGGCAGCGTACATCCTCACGCGCCCACTCGGTGCCTCGGCGGGCGATCTACTAACGCAGGCGCCGAGTGACGGCGGGCTCGGACTGTCGCGCCTTGTGACAACGGGTGTCATCCTCGTAATCGCGGCGGCCCTCGTCGCCTACCTCACCGCGCAAGAGCGAAAGCATCCGACGATGGCCATCGACGCGGCAGTCCTCGCGTCGAGTTGATGCCGGATGTCCAGACGTCCCGGCTATCCGACCCGAGCTTGGCGCTACAATCGCAGCGCCTGCGCCGGCACTCCCCAACGTGCTCAACCCAGAGGTGAAGTCTCATGTTCAAGGTTCTCACATCGCTCGCCCTCGTCACCGTCGTTGCGTGCTCCACATCGAGCAAGGATTCGGCGACCGATACCACAACCGTTGCGTCAACGTCCAAGCTCGCGGCAAGTGCCGAACTCACCGAACGCGCCGCGGACTCCATCCAGGTGGTCGGCGTTCCGACCGCCGTCGCCGACGTTGGCACCCACGCGGAGGATCTTTATGACGTAGCGAAGGCGTCGAGCTGGACCAAGGCAAGCGCCATCATGGATTCGCTCGACAAAGCGGCGACGGCGCTGACCACCGGGGAGCGCACCGGGTTAACAAGCGTGCTCGACACGCTCCGGCAGGCAGTCGCGTCGCACGATCGCGAGGGCACGATTGAAGCGGCGAACCAGGTCACGTTCATCGCCGCGAATCTCACCGAGGCGTATCATCCGAAGATGCCGGCCGACATAGTGCGACTCGACTATTACGGCCGCGAACTCGAGATCTGGGCGGCGCGGAAGGACATGTCCCGATTGTCTTCGACTATGGCGGATCTGCGTCGAACGTGGGAGAGGGTGAAACCGAGTGAGCTCGCAAACGGTGGAGCAGCCGCGGCCGCGAAGACGGACAGCTTTATCGCGCAACTCGCTGCGGCGAAGACGCCAGCGGATTATGCCCGCGTCGCAACGCCGTTCCTCGAGGTCGTGGACAAGCTGGAAAAGCCGTTCGAGAAGAAATGACAGCTACGCAGAACAATCAAGTCAGCAAGGTGCCGGAAGTCACGCTGCTGTTCTGGATCATAAAGATTGTCGCTACGACGCTTGGCGAGACCGGCGGTGACGCAGTGTCGATGTCGATGAATCTCGGTTACCTCGCGGCAACCGGTATCTTCGCCGTGCTGTTTGCCGCGGCGGTAGGTGTGCAAATCGTCGCCAAAAGCTTTAACCCGTACGTGTACTGGGCCACCATTGTCGCCACCACCACCGTTGGGACGACGCTCGCCGACTTTGCCACACGATCCATGGGTGTTGGCTACCCGGGTGGCAGCGTAATCCTGCTGGTGCTCCTGCTCGCCTCCATCGCGGTGTGGTATCGCGCGATGGGTACGGTATCGGTGGAATCGGTGAGTACGCCAAGGGCTGAAATGTTCTACTGGACAACAATCATGTTCTCGCAAACCCTGGGCACCGCGCTTGGCGACTGGACCGCCGATACGGCCGGCATGGGTTACCTGGGGGCTGCGGCCATATTCGGCTCGTTGTTGCTAGTTGTAGCCGGAGCATACTTCTGGACCGCCATCTCTCACACATTGCTGTTCTGGGCGGCCTTTGTTCTGACACGTCCGCTTGGTGCAGTGGTCGGTGATTTTCTTGACAAACCGATTGCGTCTGGTGGTCTCGCCTTGAGCCGCTATTCCGCGTCAGCGGCGCTGGCGGTGTTCATCGTTGCCTGCATAGTATTCTTCAAGCACCGGCCAGCCAGAACGAGCCATTAATGGCTGATCGCCTGTCCGTGGCAATTGCAGTGTTAGCCGGGGTTCTCGGTTTCACCCCGACCGCGCTGTACGCGCAGAAAGCAACGAGTACGGCGACTCCTGCGGATTCGAGCAGCACGAAAACTGATCTCAGAGCGCAGCCGGACACTTCATCGGCGACGCAAGCGCTGATGTCGCTTATTGCCGCCGTCCGGCGCACGGGACAGGAAGCTCCCGCCGAATTGCTGGGCTACTCGGCAACCGTCGAGAGCGAAGTCGCCGTGGTACTGCGCACTGCCGCAGCGCGAGAAGGTCCTTCGTCCTCCGCTGGAACCCAGACAGGCGTCGAACGTGTCCTTCAGGTCGAACAGATCGAGAGCACGCTCGACTGGAAGCGAACTGGGTCAACTGACCAGCATGTGATCGGCTATCGGTCGCGTGCGATCACGGCGAGCTTGTCATCCCTGTCGTATTTTCATCGCCCATGGCTCGTGCCGGTGTTGTACGGCAATCGGTTGCAGCTGCTCTTCGGCCGCGACTCGGTCACCAATGCCGACGAGATAGATCCGACGGACACAACCCACGCGCCGGCACTGCTCGCCGTACATCCATTCGCCGGAGACGCGGGTGCCTACTACCACTATACCGGCGGCGATACCGTTGTCGTATTGCATGTGCAAGGTCGCAGCATTCCGATCGCGCGAATCAATGTCGAACCGATTGATCGCGTTCAGCAGCGGACACTGCTTTTTCGAGGCGAAATCGATGTCGATGTCGATCGACACCAGGTGGTCCGCATGCTTGGCCAATTTGTAGTCCGGGATGTGCCGCACTCGGCGCTACGTCGGGCACTGGGAGCTGCCTGGCAGACGGTGGCGTTTGCCGAACTCGTTAACGGCGAGTTCGACGGGCACTATTGGCTGCCAACCGAACAGCGCATTGAAGGGCAGGCGCGGACGGCATTCGCCGGCGAGTTCAGTCCCATAATCCGCGTGGTAAGCCGGTTTCGCCATCAAGAGCTAGAGACTCGTAACGCCGACAACCTCGCAGTACAGGCCGCCGGCGAACCGTCGGTGCTGCTGACAATCGCCCCCCGTGACAGCTTGACGGCGTTTGGGGAGTGGGGCAGCGAGATCGGTGTAATGACCGCCGAGGCTCGTGCAGAGGATTTTGACGCTGTTGCACCCGATCGCTGGCGCACGCGCGGGGCGCCACGCCTCGATTGGCGAGCCGATCGCATCAACGATGTCGTGCGCTTCAATCGCGTTGAAGGCGCGTTCACCGGTGTTGCCGCTACGCTGCGCTTTCGGGATGCAGCGCCGGGTGCTGCTATCGGCGCCAATATCGGGTGGGCGTGGGCCGAGCAGACCGCGCGCGGTGCCGCATGGGGGCGGTGGCGCCGACGCGCCTGGACGTATAACGCCCGCCTGGAACGCGAGCTTGCCAACACCAACGATTTCCAACCTCTGGTCGACTACGAGCAGTCGCTGATGGCGCTCCTCTTCACTGCTGACGACTACGACTACGTCGATCGTCGAGCGTTCACTCTCGGCGGCACTCACTCGTTGCCGCTCCCAGGAGCGCCCGTGCTCCGTCTCGAGACTGGAGTCGCGCAGGATCGCGGCGAACAGCGGCGGGTGCTGTTTGGTCTTATTCATTCGGACTCCAGCTTTCGCGGCAACCGACCGGTCGCTGAGGGCAGCTACTTGCGCACAGCGGTTGGGCTCAACCTGCATCCGAACGTCAGCGGAGAATTCCTCGAACCGGGAATCGGTGTGGGACTGTGGTATGTTCGCGGAGATGGCCAACTGCGCTGGCAGCGTGCGGAAGCCCGAGTGACCGCCCGCCACACAGTGGGGCCGCTGACATATGCGGGTCGGGTCGATGCGATTGCGTTGTTTAGCCGACAAGTGCTACCGCAGCAGATCATTGAATTCGGTGAGAACGAAGGTCTTCCCGGATACGCTTTCAAAGAATTTGGCGGTGACAGGGCGGTACTCGGCCGCGCCGCCGTCTCCTACCAGCTTCCGTTCTTGCGTGCCCCGATTCGGCTCGGTCGCGCGGAGGGCTGGCGCGGTCGGTTTGTTTTGCCGAGCTTGGCGCCCTCATTTGCTGTCGGTTTGCAGGGTGGCTGGAGTGAAGCGCACGCGGCATCTACCCGCGCGGCACTGGCGCTTTTTGGAACCCGTGTCGATACGCTTTCTGGAAAGACACTACTCGCCACGCGTCCTACCGGCGGAATTCGCTCCACCGTCAACATTACGCTTCGGCTGTTCGGCGGAGCGCTCGGGGTTGGCGTAGCTCGGCCGCTCGACCGACTCAGCCCGTCGTCGGGGTGGCGATTCATTGTTGGTGTTGGTCAGCCTTTCTGAACCCGGCTACTACGCGCCTCACGCAAGGAGAGTGTCTCAACGTTCGAGCATCCAATTCAGTGCCTGGCGGACCGACGGAATAACAAACAGAATTCGCTTGAACGAATGACCGGCGAGGGGGACGGTAAATCGTCGCGTATGCCGACCCCCTGCTGACAACAAACCGGAATCGGCAGTAGCAAAGCGGTCATTTGCCCCGCGAATGATCGCCACACGTTCCTGCGTTGCGATCTTGGCCACAACTTTAGAGAGCGCGAAACTACCCGGTCCGTTGTCTTCTATCATTGCAAGATCAGCCATGGAAATCCTCAAATGCCCACGCGACCCGGGGGACATCGCGAGCACGCCAACAACGCCCGGTGGGCGCGCGTAGGCGGCAGTCCAAAGTGCGATTTCCGCTCCCACGGAGTGACCGGCGATGATGAGTGGTACCGAATCGCCGTGGAGCTCTCGGCGCGAGCGCGCAATAATCGGAAGGATGGCTGTTACGAAACGAGTATGGGCTGCGGCGCTGTCGGCTGGTAGGGAATTCAAAAGTGCTCGCAGGTCAAAGCCAACCACTGCGAACTGATTGTTGGTCAAGCCCCAAGCCAGCCGTTGCTGCGGCCGCCAGAAACCGACGTCATTCCCAAAGAAAAAAACGACTGCGCGCGGTGCACGCGTCGAATCTCCCGCCGGGTAGAAGTAAAGTGGGAGATCCCGCAACGCTGGATCCAGCGGAGGCCGCGAAGTTGGCGGGGCGCCGCGCTTGAAGGAGCCAAAGGCAATCAATACCGTGGCGACGAGCGCCGTCGCCAGAAGCGACCAACGTGTGCCTTTCCCGTCGTGGAATGGAGCGCGCACCTAGAGCCTGCCCGTCTCGCGTGCTGACGGATTGGGGATCACCTCGATATTCTCGACCATTGCGGCCGGCAATTGGGCCAGGAAATTGCCCAGCTGCGCCGCCTTCATGGGACTGCGGCGACCATCGATCTGCACGATCGCTCCACCGAGTCAGTGGCGCGCGTTATGGCGACCGTCGCGGCAACGACGGGGGCGCCCGATGCAACGTTGATGACCCGCCCACTCACCTTACCAGCGCGAGCCGCCGGGGGTTGGCTCGCGGAGGTAGCGCCCTGGGCATGCGATCCGGCGGGGGATATGGCAAGCAGGACGAGCGCGAAGGCAACGACCGAATGGAGTGTGAACATGCTGGGATGGGTGGAGAGACGATCAGCGCCGTGCCCATCATGCCGGTAGCGGCAGGGTAGCGGCAGGGTAGCGGCAGGGTAGCGGCAGGTAGCGGCTGCAACAGTCGCAGCTGACACGCCCAAGCTTGGTGGGTGGACCTGACGGGTAGATGACAACGCCACTGCGACTTTTGCAGCGGCCTCCCGGGCATTCGCTACAGCGCGGCTAGTGGGTGCGCTCCTGTTCGAAGTCAGCCCAATGCGAAAGCTTGAATTAATTTGCAGGTATGAATGCGGAAATCCACGCCCGTTTTTACTAGGTTGCCTGGCCATGACAAGCTCTGTTAAACCACCACTCGCACCAATGGAAGCGCAAACGGCTTCCGAGCTGCCCATCGGTGCCCAATGGCAATACGAGCCCAAGTGGGACGGCTTTCGCTGTCTCATCTTCAAGGATGAGGGCGAAGTGTATCTGCAGTCGAAATCGCGACCGCTTGCGCGATACTTTCCTGAAGTAACCGCGCGCATCGAGGCGTTGTCTGCTGAGACATTCGTGCTCGATGGAGAGCTGGTCATACCCACTGATGGCGCCTTGTCGTTTGACAATCTGCTCATGCGTTTGCATCCCGCCGAAAGTCGCGTCAAAAAACTGTCGGCAGAAATTCCCGCAACCTTTATCGCCTTCGATATGCTCGAGAGCGAGAATGGCGTCTCACTTCTCGATGACCCACTGGTGGTAAGAAGAGAATTGCTGGAGACATTTGCCGCAAAACATTTCGACGATAACATGCTGCTGTCACCTGCTACACGGGACGCGTCGATTGCGCGCGACTGGTTTAATTCAACCGGCGGCGGCCTCGACGGAATCATGGCGAAACTTGTCGACGCTCCCTACACCCCCGGCGAGCGAATCGCGATGCGGAAATTCAAGCATATGCGAACCGCGGAGTGTGTAGTCGGCGGTTTCCGATATGGAAGTGGAAATCAATCGAAGGTTGTGGCGTCGTTACTCCTGGGGCTCTACGACTCCGAAGGTCTCTTGCACCACGTCGGCTACACCTCGGCGATGAGCGCGGAGATGCGCCGGAAATTGACGCCCGAACTGGAGGCGATCGTGAACGAGCCTGGGTTTACTGGTCGCGCACCGGGAGGTCCAAGCCGATGGAGTACCAACCGATCATCAGATTGGCAGCCACTCAAGCCAATTCTGGTAGCGGAGGTCGAATACGATCACTTCTCCGGCAACCGCTTTCGTCACGGAACTTCACTTCTTCGCTGGCGTCCGGATAAACCACCCGAGGCATGTATAATGGAGCAGGTAAACGCCGTGAAGAATTCCGCGCTCGAACTGATTTCCAACTGATTATGAGTTTAATTCGCACGCTCTGGTTCAATACAAAACGTGACGATCTGACCGGTGAAGCAGCGAAGATGGCCTATTACTTCTTTCTCTCGCTCTTTCCGGTCGTACTATGCGTATTTGCCGTCACCGGAATTGTTGGTGGTCAGGCTGCCTTCAGCACAATAGCGGCGACCGCAGAGCGCGTCGTGCCCGACTATGCATGGCAGTTTGTTCAGAAGCTGATCCGGGAAATTACTGACAGCAAGCGGCCCGGCATCCTATCTGTTGGTATTCTTCTCACAATCTGGGCTTCATCAAACGGAATTGCGGCTCTAACTGGTGGGCTGAACGCAATTTACAATGTCGAGGAATCGCGAGCCTGGTGGAAGCGACGTGCATTGGCACTCATTGTAATGCTGGTTGCAATAACAGTGATCGTTCTATTCACCACGATCATTGCCAATGCAATGGATTTGCCGCCAGACAGCTTTCTTGGCACCATCTGGCGTTGGATGCAGTGGCCATTTGCATTGATCGTGCTCACTGGAACGGCGTGGCTGGCATATGCATTTCTGCCGGCGCGAAACGAGCTGGCAGGGTGGAAACCGACATTGATTGGTGCGGGTACGGCCAGTATTTCCTGGATTGGCGTAACACTGCTATTTCGTGTTTACCTGTCAAACTTCGGTCGCTACAGCAGCACTTACGGTGCGGTGGGCGCCGTGATCGTGCTGCTCATCTGGTTTTACCTAGCTGCACTGGTCATGCTTTTCGGCGCTGAAGTTGCCGCTACGATTGAATTGGGGAGGCAGAAACGAACCTGACGGGTGCGCGTTGAGATTGACCTTATGCGATAGACATTACTTCACCCCCACCATCATCCGACGGATCGGCACAATCAGGAGTGCCAGAACCACAGTCGAACCGAACAGAATGATCGATGTGGTGGAGAATAGCTGCGGCATCTGATCGAGCTTCTCAGGGTCGACGCTCCCTCCTACCAATCCTGCAATCAGGTTGCCAAGCGCAGACGCCAGGAACCAGATACCCATCATCTGCCCGACAAACTTTCGTGGCGACAGTTTTGTCATGGAGCTGAGGCCGACGGGGCTCAGACTGAGCTCGCCCAACGTCTGAAAGAGATAGCTCGCGACGAGCCACCACGGTGAAACCAGCAGAGTACCACCACTCGCCACCACACGGTTCGCGGCAAAGAGCATGATCAGAAAGCCTACGCCGGCCAGTGCCAGCCCCATCGCAAACTTGGCGGGACTGGACAGATCAAAACCCCGCCTCCCCATCCAGATCCAAAGCGCGGCAAAGACCGGCGCGAATAGTATGATGAACAGCGAGTTGACGCTCTGAAACCATGTCGCCGGGATGAGAAATCCGCCCATCTGACGATCGGTGAAATCACGCGCAAATAGATTGAGCGAAGTCGGAGCCTGTTCGAACGCAGACCAGAAGATGGCAGCGAAGACAAAAAGCACCATTATCACTGCCACTCGTTTCTTCTCATCGCTGTTGATTCCACCGGCAATGAAAACGTACGCGAAAAAGGCAATTGCGATTCCGATTAGAACCACCGTCATGTATCTGCCAATGGTCTGCGGGTCGATGGTGATAATGCCGGCCGCCGTGAGCACAAACACAAGCGCCAGAATACCAACCCCCGCGCCGATAACCAATTTGACCCTTAGTTCCTCTTTCAATTGCCTTTCTGCATCAGGATTACGGGTAGGCAACACGCCAATCGGCCCAAGCGTTTTTTGTCGTGCAAACCAGAACACCAGCAACCCGAAGAACATTCCTATTCCGGCGGCTCCGAAACCATAGTGCCAACCAACTCGCTCTCCCAGAAAACCGGTTACCAGCTGTCCGGCAAATGATCCTATGTTGATCCCCATGTAGTAAATCGAGAATCCGGCATCGCGACGGGCGCCACCTTCCGGATAAAGGTCGCCAACGATTGCGGAGATGTTGGGTTTGAGCAAACCCGTGCCGCAAACAATGAGAACGAGACCGAGAAAGAAGAAAATCTTTCCGGAGTCCGGGCCACCAAGGCCCGATAGACCGATGGACAAATGTCCCGCAGTGATGAGTACTGCACCGCTGAAAATCGCTCGCTGCAATCCAAGCAGACGATCTGCGATCCAGCCGCCCGGAAGCGAGGCCAGATAGACGAACGATCCGTAGATGCCCACGATGGCGGAAGCCTGGCCGCGATCAAATCCAAATCCGCCCTCCGACAACGCCGCAGCCATGAACAGGATAAGAAGCGGACGTAATCCGTAATAGGAAAACCTCTCCCACATCTCGGTAAAAAAGAGAGTGGCAAGCCCGCGAGGATGGCCGAAGAAACCGCGATTTTCCGTGTACGGCGCGAATGCCGGGTCGACCGGATGCACACCGTGGCCCGTTACTGCAGCGGCCAGCGGTGAAGAGAACTCGGTGTTAGGGTCTTTGACCATCTGGCGGGTGAAGGTGGGCGGGGAGGGGTGAATCGGTATCTGCTACTTTCCCAGCTGTGGCCTGACTACAGTTTCCATACATGTGGGACATACGCCGTGACTGAACCGGCTCAGAGTGTGACGGGAGATGTAACTCTCGACGGTGTCCCAGAAATCTTCATCGTCACGAATCTTCCGACAATACGAACAGATCGGCAGAATCTCGCGCAAAGTCCTTACCTCGGCCAGTGCAGACTTGAGTTCGAGTACGAGACGCTCGCGCTCTTCCTCCGCGCTCTTGCTCTCTGTAACGTCCCGCGCGATGGAGTAAATCGTGTGCTTGCTGAGATTGGAGGAGGCGTTCCACTTGAACCAGCGATACGTGCCGTCCTTACAGATGTATCTATTCTCGAATTCGCGGGCGCTGCCCCCTTCACGAACATCCGAATTCTGTCGCAGGGTACGTTCGCGATCGTCGGGATGGACAAACTCGATGAAAGGCCTCGACATGAGTTCTTTCCGGGTGAAACCCAGCGTCGTTTCCCAGGCCGGGTTGAGTCGCCGAAAATGGCCATTGAAATCGAGTAGGCAGAGCAAGTCGATCGAGCCGTCAAAAAAGTGCTCGCGCGAGTCGCTGACAGCGGGATCCCGGCGGCGCAGCAGCCGGAGAAAGAATCTCAGGAGTCTCGAGATGGCTGCGCGATAACTCGGCCAACTTGCCTTCATCGCCACACCTCTTGGTCAAGATTGCATCCATATTTATAATGACAATTCTGAACATTGCACCAGCGTTCGCTCAGAAGCCAAAACAATTCGCGCTGAAGTGTCGTTAGATTCTTTGTACGTGCCGCGGCATCGAATAATAGAAGCATGCCTGAGTGTAGCGCTTTGCGCGCTCGCTGCCTGTTCGCCCGGGAATAGCGAGATTACGTCCCCGAACAACCCGATACCTCAGACGCCCGCGGATACCGCAGCTCCACCAATTCAGCGAGAGATGCGCGGAGTGTGGATTGCAACTGTGGCCAACATCGACTGGCCATCTCGCACCGATCTCACGCCAGCACTGCAACAGGGGGAACTGCGTGATCTGCTCGACCGGGCGAAAGTGGCCGGTTTCAACGCAATCATGTTTCATGTTCGACCTGCATCCGACGCCGTGTATCGCTCGACGCTCGAACCGTGGGCGTCTATGCTCTCCGGCGTACAGGGGGTAGACCCGGGGTATGATCCACTGGCATTTGCGATAGATGAAGCGCACGCTCGTGGTCTCGAGCTGCACGCCTGGATAAATCCGTTCCGCGCAGGCAACAGCAAGGACTCTGCGTCTTTGGCGCCGCTGCATCAATTCAAGTCGCGACGTGATCTCGTACGGGTTTACGGAACACAGCTTTGGCTCGACCCGGGCGAGCCGGCAGTTCACGATCACGTTATGCGAGTTATTTCCGATATCGTGCGGCGCTTCGACATCGATGGAGTACATGCGGACGACTATTTCTATCCGTATCAGCAGAATGATGCAGCCGGTAAACTCATCGATTTTCCCGATAGCGCGAGCTACGCCAGGAGCGGCTCGCCGCTTTCACGCGCTGATTGGCGTCGCGAAAATGTCGATCGATTCGTCGAGCGGATGTATCGCGAGATTCACTCCATCAAACCGAACATCAAGGTTGGTATTTCACCCTTCGGTATCTGGCGCCCGGGATTTCCGGCGGGAGTAAACGGGTTGGACGCCTTCGCAACGATCTACGCGGACTCGCGCAAATGGTTGCAGCGAGGTTGGGTGGATTACCTGGCTCCACAGCTATACTGGGCGATCAGTGCTCCCCAACAAAGTTTCCAATCCCTGCTCGACTGGTGGACTGCTCAGAGCTCGCTCGGTCGGCCGGTATGGCCAGGTCTTGCCGCATATCGCGTTGGCGATGGCACGGTGAGCGCTTTCGGAACCGGAGAAATCGCCAACCAGGTGTTGATCACGCGCCGAGGCAGCGCGGGTGGCGGGTACATACTTTATAACGCAGGTTCAACGCTTAGAAAGTCGAATGGCCTTATCGCGTCCTCACTACTGTCCTACCAGAGCGTGCAGGCGCTTGTCCCCGCATCACCTTGGCTCGACGCAGCTGCGCCATCTGCGCCTTTATTGAACGTGGTCGGGCGCGAAATTCGCTTCGTAACCGGAAGTAGTGAAGTGCCACGGTGGTGGGTACTCCGGTCGCGAACGTTTGCGGTATGGTCGACGCAGATCTTCTTTGGCGATGTCAGAACTTCGGTTTTGGCACAGGGCACCGACCGCGTACTTCTTAACGCCGTCGATCAGACAGGCAACGTAAGCGAGGCCGCAAGATGGATAGCACCGTTGTGAACAGTACGCAGCTGGTTTCATTCGCACTGCCGTAAATGACAGATCGCGCTAATCGTTGGCTGTGATTGATTTGCAGGATATGGTGTAGTAGCGATCAATCTGTTGCAGAAGGAGTGCTTCATGAAAGTCGCATGGTCAGGTCCCGTTCGGCATCGTGCGTTTAAACCGCTGGCGATAACCTTGGCGATGCTCACAGCCCTCGGAGCGTCATCGCAGCAAACCGCACACGCTCAAAATTCGGGAGGTAGAATAATGCTTACGCCCGGCACCAAGGTCATCCTCGTCACCGGGTCTACTGACGGTCTCGGTCGCGAGGTTGCGCGACATTTCGCCAATTCCGGTGCACATGTCATCGTACACGGCCGAAATAAAGCGCGTGGCGATTCGCTGGTTCAGGAAATCCAGAAAAGCGGCCAGGGAAGCGCCCGCTTCTACGCTGCCGATTTCGCGTCACTCGATGCAGTGCGCGAGCTTGCTGCCGCAGTAGATCGCGATTATCCTCGGCTCGACGCTCTGGTCAACAACGCTGGCATCTGGCTGAACAGGGGGTCGCGACAAGTCAGCAATGATGGCTACGAGATGCATTTTGCGGTTAACTACCTGGCGGGATATGCGCTCACCAAAGCGCTTTTACCAAAACTTCGCGCAAGCGCGCCCTCGCGAATCGTGAATGTGTCATCGATTGCGCAGCGGGCAATCGAGTTTGACGATGTCATGCTCGAGAACGGGTACAGCGGGCAGCGGGGATACGGGCAGAGCAAGCTGGCGCAGATACTGTTCACCATCGATCTCGCACAGGACCCGGCCAACAAGGGCATTACGGTGAATGCGGTTCATCCCGCGACGCTCATGAATACAACGATGGTCGCTAAGTCCGGCGTTTCTCCGCGAAGTTCGGTAGACGAAGGCGCAGAGGCGGTGTTGCGATTGGTCACCGAAAGCGGCATCGGAACCGGAAAGTTTTATGACGGCACTCGTGAGTCGGAGGCAAACGCGCAAGCATATGACAAAGCTGCGCGGGACAAACTACGGGTGTTGAGCGACTCGCTCACGAAAAAGCGGTGAATCCAGGGGACTCACCGCTTTCATAAACAGCTCCAGCACTTCTCCAACACAAATGCAACACTTGGGATTGGAAGCTGACCAACGTGCTACCGATTAAGAGTGTTGTCCAGAATCGGCCGAGTAGCTGCAGTGGTGGATGTCACTGTGATATCTCCCCTCGCACCGATCGTGTAGACTCGTCCCGCCGAGAAGGAGACGGCCGTGCGCACGATAGCATTTGTGCTCGAACCTGTAACGCGCGTGCTCAGGTCGTACACTCCGCCCGGCAAGCTTGTGAACGTGCCCGCTGATTTGTATGCAACCGCGCTCCCGACTGCCAGCTCCTCGCCGGTGGTGGTGTTCTTCGCATACAGCGTCATCGGGCCTGAGTTCGAAATTGCGTTGACAAAGCGCACAGTGGCCACCGAGAAGTCGATGGTCGGGCTGAACGAATCTTCCACGATGAAGCCGTCGATCATCTTGCTCGCTGCATCGTAGAAACCGCTCTGATAAAACGAGTAGGACTTACCGTCGGCGATTGTCGTGGTAAGCTGCGATATGGCGACATCTTTGTCAGTAGCGGCCGCTATTTTCCCCGACAAAGTATAAGAACCCGGGGCGATGGCCGAGTAGAAACCACCCGACCCAACCGACCCGTAGGAGACACCAAGATTCGACTCCGTGCCGGAGGCCGAGTTGATGGCGGTCATCTTTGCATCGTTTGCATAAAAGTTGACTGCCGGCGCGTTCACGCCGAAGTTGAAAAACTTGATGCGGGATGCGGCGACAGAACCTGTAATATCCTGTACCGCGTTCTTCTCGCACGAAGCGAGCGGCACCGCGCAAAGAATCATCGCCAGCGACGCCACCGCAGATTTCGCAAATCGAGTGGATGTCAATGCCTGTCTCTGTGTAAAGATATTGTTATTCATGATGGGATTGTCGCGTGGTTACGGTTGTGTGATCCAGAGAGGCTTCGTGTGATAGTCGGCGGCACGGCCGCCAATCGCGTCAAGCGCAGCGATGTTCCATACATACTCGGAGTTGTAGCGCGGGCGGATTCGCTGGACAACCTGACCGCCGTTGTCCGGATACAGGGTAGTGGGCGTCGCAAACCCCGGATAAATCTGTCGGCCGCTGGCCGGATCGATATCAGTGTAGTGGTACCGACGAAGATCCATCCATAACTCGTTGTGCCCCCAGCCCCACTGCGCGATGTACTTCTGCGACATGATCTGCGTGAGCGTCAGGGCGGCCGCGGTGGGAACAATTGCCGGATTCGCCAGAAATGCGGCCTTCTCGGCTGCGCTGATAAGGTTGCTTGTCTGTCCAATATCAGTGTTACGGGCGTTTACGAAATCGAGATGAGCCGAGACTGCGTTGGTGTACGCCGCGAGTGCGGTCGCTCTGTCGCCCATGCGATATGCCGCTTCCGCCTTGATGAACTGAAGCTGTGAGTATGTCATCACCGGCAACTTCGCTTTGTCATCAAAGATGTAGCGGCCGGGCAGCTGCAAACCGCCAGTTCCCGAGTAGCCATAAAAGTTGTTTGGCTGTTGCGTCGGGGTAAGCGCACCGAATCCAACCACGTTCGGGTCGAGACCGCGATACTGTCCGTCCGGCGACGGTGCCAGCATACGGCTCATTCGCGGGTCGACTGCGCCAGTAAACTGCGTACCATTCATCAAACCGACCACAAACTGCGTCTGCCGGTAACCCTGGTAATTGCCACGTGTGCGACCGAAGTAGTTAATGTCGTCATTCTGCGTGGCTGGATACGCGAGCAGTGGATTGTCGGCGCTGCTGGCAAGCGACTGGTTTACCGCCGCTATCACTTCCGAAGGCTTGTACGACGCCTTGTTGGAATAGTGATTCAGGTTGAGAGCGAGCATTCCGTACGCCAGCTTGAGCCACTTGGTTCGGTCGCCATTGTAGATCTTGTCGGTACGGCCGAGGTAGGCCTGATCTACCGCGCCGTCGGTACGCTTGAGATTTTCAATCGCCAGGTTGAGAAGTCGCTGTATTTCCTGGTACGCGTACTCCTGCGAGTCGTAGTCGAAGCTGAATCTCGTCTGGTCGATTGCTTCCTTTACGATGATCTCGCCGTGCAGATCGGTGACTACCTGCCATCCCCACGCCTTTAATAGGTATGCAACTCCGAGCAAGTCCCACCTTTCCTGAGCCTGAGCCAGATTTGTCATATCGACGAGATTCTGTCCCAGCGTCCAGTACACATCGCGCCACTGTTGTGCACCGTTGTCGCTCGATGGGTCGTAACCCATACGATCCCAGGTGCTGAGTGACGTGCCAGGAAGTGTCCATTCCTGCGCGTAGCGCCCCACAAAGCGACCGTCAATTTGCGGGGATGTAATCATCCAGTGAAGCATCGGAGAGAGATATAGATTGGCCGATACCGTCTGGGGACCGTTTGGATTGGTGTTTACGTCCAGATAGTCTTTGCAGCTTGCCGTTGGCAAAATGAGTGCGGCGCCTAGAATTGCTCCGCAAATCTTCTTGATGTGCATTCGTGAGAACGGGATAGGTTGCGCAGCGCCGGAGTTTCCGACTCGCGAATTAGCAGAATTATGTAGGGTCATGGCTTAGTACCTCATCGTGAGGCCAAAGGCGAAACCGCGCGGCATCGGGAAGTTGCCGTAGTCAATTCCAGCTGCGCCGGAACCACCAACTGCTGCAGTGTTACCGTTTACGATCGGGTCCAAACCGGAGTAGTTCGTCCACAGGAATAGGTCGGTGCCCTGAACGAAGAAGCTGGCATCACGCGCCAGCAGGTATCTGCCTGGGAGACTCACCGCCACGCGAACGTCGCGCAAACGCACCCAGTTGATGTCCTTCTCGATGAACAGCTCTTCGCTGATGTTGGTGTAAAACTGAGTCTGCACAGCAGGGATAACCACGATCGTATTCTTCGTGGGGTTCGCACTGTTCTCCTTTCCGTCGCGCAACACTCCCTCGATTACTCGAGGCTGGTCACGATCCAGAGTCCGGGTGCTCAGACCGCGAGCGGTTAGGAACTGCTCAGTGGCGTTAAACACGTCGCCGCCCTTCCGGAAGTCGACCAGGAAATTCGCAGTAACACGCTTGTATCTGAACGTGTTGGTAAGACCGACAGTGAAGTCTGGCTGGCGATCGTATCCTGCGTCGATGAAGGTGGTGGAACGAAGCGGGAGGCCGGTAGTTGGGTCGATGAGCAGCTGATTCCGCACCGTGTCCCGAAGATAGAACCGACCAGTCAAAGACCGTGTTGAAAGGTTTGGCTTGGTACCATTTCGCACATTTCCGAACAACCACGTATCGGATACATACGATTCAGGCAATGCATTCGGCAGCGCCAGCACTCGGCCATGTGATGCATCGAAGTTGGCCTGCACGTCCCATGAAAAATCGCGCGTAAGAGTTGGAGTAAGGCGGAGCGTTGCCTCCAGGCCCTCGTTTCGCGTAACGGCGCCGTTCAGGTTGAACAGAATGAACCCGGTGGCGTAGCTACCGCGAATGTCGTTCACGATCTGGTCTTTCGTCTGCTTGCGATACACAGTGACGTCGAGCCCCACTCTATCGTTCAGAAAGCCAAGTTCCGTTCCCACTTCATACGCCCGTGCAAACTCTGGCTTGAGGTCGAGATTCGGGCCTGTGAAGCCGTAGCCGTATCCCCCGTTCGAGGTGGTCTTGTATTCGAGAGAGGGACGATATGCGTATGGACGCGCATCCTTGCCGACTTCAGCGTAGCTCGCGCGGAGCTTTCCGGTCATGAAGCTCTTGATTCCCGGAAATGCATCCGAGAAAACGAAGCTGCTTGAAACACCGGGATAGAAAAACGAATTACGGGCTACGGGAATCGTCGACGTCCAGTCATTTCGGCCGGAGAAAGTGAGGTAGAGGTAGTCGTGATAATTCACGATGGCCTGACCGAAAAGACTCACCAGCCGCCGCTGAGATTTGATCGTACGATTGGAGCGAAGGTTCGTGTTGTTGACGGACACGAAGTTCGGATCGAGGAAGTCCTGACCCTTGAGCGCGCTTGTCTCGGAGTTGAAATCGGAGAACTGATTTCCAACGAGGCCGCTGATCGAGAGATTATCGGTAATTCCAATGCTATTGACATTGAACAGAGTTTGCGCGTTGAGATTTCGCGTTACGTCGGTGGCAAGGTCGAGCACTCCATTGTACTGGTTGCCAGCCGCGCTTTCCGGGTGACGTACGAGAAGATTCTCGTTTGTGTAGTTGTCGGTGCCAAGATTGGTCTTCAGGTAGCCCCACGAGAACGGCGTGATCGTGAGACCAAGATTGGCATTGAGACGATTTCCCTTGGCATTGATGCGATTGCTGTTGACGCTGAAGTACGGGTTGTCGGTTTCCGACGAAGCATTAAGACCAGTAATTCGACGGCGTGTGCCTGCTGCAGTCAGATAGTCCGCCGCATTGTCGGTCTGTGGCCACAGCATCAGGCCGATCAGCGGGCCGTTGTCGCCCTTGAAGGGCTGATCATTGTCGAGCTGCGCGTAGATCATCGACAGGTCTGCCTTGAACCAGTTGGTAACCTGGGCCTGAGTGGCGCCCGTAAGGTTTATCCGACTGTAGTCAGAGTTCGGCACCACGCTTCCCTGCTTCGAGGCGCCGACGGCGAGGCGATAATTGATCCGGTTATCGGCCGCGCCTCCGCTGAACGTGAAGTTGTGCTGTTGCGACAAGCCCGTCTTGAAGAACCCGTCGACATTGTCGTAGAACGAAGTATTCGCCGGGTACGGCTGCCCGAAATACGAGAACGATCCTAGCACGCTCCCCGCCACCGAAGTGGGGCTGTAGGTGCGCTGGAGCGTGGGCTTGGCGCGGGTGTTCTCGATACGGAAGTTGTTGCTGTAGGTAAGTCCGCCGGTAGCGGCCGACCCACGCTTGGTCGTTATGACAATGGCGCCATTGGCTGCGTCGATTCCATAGAGCGCAGCAGCTTCCGGCCCCTTGAGTATCACGAGGCTTTCGATGTCTTCAGGATTGATATCCGCGGCGCGATTGGTGAAATCGACCGCGCGGTTATTAAAGGCGGTACCACTGCCCGGTGCATCGGATGCAAGAACATTCGTGTTGAATGTCTTGTTGTCGAGCGGCAAGCCATCGATGATCATGAGCGGCTGGTTGCTGCCGCTAATTGAGCTGATGCCACGGATGGTTATCGAGGACGAAGCACCCGGCACTCCCGAGCTGCTTGTCACTTCGACCCCCGCCACTCGGCCCTGCAGTGCATTGATGAAATTCTCGCGACCGGTTTTGGCTACATCAGAACCCTGGACGGTTTGCTGTGATGTGCCGAGACTGCGCTGTACCGCCGTCTGTCCGAGCGCCGTAACCACCACAGCATCGAGATTGGCGGCAGCTTTTTCGAGCTGCACATTGATGACGTTTCCGGCGCCAACGGTGCGCTCCTGTGGCAGGTAACCAATGAGACGGAATTGAAGCACCTGGCCGACTTGGACGCGAATGGAATAATCGCCACTGTTGTTAGCCTGGGTGCCCTGACCCGTGCCCTTAATGACGATCGACGCGCCCGAGAGCGGTATTCCAACGTCGCGCACGATCTTGCCGGTCACTGTCTTCTCCTGCGCGCCGGCTCGCGTTGCGAGGAGAAAAGTACCGAAGAGAAGCGTGAGTACTCGTTTGTTCAACATGCACGGTACCGGGTTGTGTGGGATTCAGCGGGTCGGATATGGAGAACGCGCTGTCGGGGAAATGCTGGGGAAGCACAAGCACATTTGGGACGGTGATGCCCGCCGATGATGCTGCCACGGACTAACCACATGGCAAACAGCTGTCGGGTTCGCAGCGGTCACAATTGGGGGAGTTTGGCTGCGAACCTGACAAAAATGAGAACGGAACGCGATGGGGGCCGAATGCTGAGATTCAGCGAGGTGGGAAAGGATATCTCAACGGGTGGGGGCTGTCAAATTCGCGAGCAACGGTAGCCGGTCGTTTGGACGACATCTTTATCAATGACCACGACCCAATTGGTCGTGGGGAGCCCTTTGGGCCAATATCGGGGTATCTTCACTCCAAGATGATGATATTTGGAGCGCTATTCGCGCTTATCCCCATGCTTTTTTTCATATCCGTGATCGGCTTCGCCGGCCATCTCGCTCTTCGCGCAGTACGGGCGCTCGAACGGGGGCGCAACGCATCACGCGATGAACCTCGCCTGGGGGATCGAATAGAAGTGCTCGAACAGCAGCTGGAGGCGCAGGGCGAGGAGCTGCGCCGTGTTCAGGAGGGTCTTCGGTTTACAGAGAAACTCCTGTCCAACCGTTCCACGCCCGAGAATTAGGGCGACTTCATCCAACCGCGGGCGGCCTTAGAAATCGCGTGGCCAACTGCTCCAGCCGGTCATCCCGACTACGCTCCGCCTTCGTGAGAATTTCCCGCACATACTCGTGCAACACAGGCTCGCCCCAGTAGTAGCCAGTCGCTCGTTCGGCCAGTTGCGTTTCATTCACTCGCGCCGCTTCAAGCAACGCGCGCGCGGCCACGCGGTCGTACTCCGGATCATCCCGCTCGGGAAGACCGTAATCGCGGCGCGGCATTTCACCTTCCGCGTCGTCGCGAAGAAATGCTCGTGACATGGTTGCTCTCCGGTGGTTTCACGTATTGCGAACTTTTCTGAACGGTTGGTGAATTAATGCTTCACCATCTGTGCCCGACATCGCTCGCGAGAAGATCAAGCCGTTTGCTTACCAACAAAGTGAACGCCCGGTTCCCTTTCCTCGCAACGCGAGAGCACCAGCACACTTACTTCAGGAGGAGTTCCGATGCGGAACGGCAGCCCCCAGTAATTGGTGCCAGGATTGATGTACAGCAGCGAGTCTTTGTGTCGATGCGATCCCATCGACGGTTTCATAAACGGAGACGCAATGTTCCAGCCAAGCATGGGAATAGCGAACTGTCCGTAATGCGTGTGGCCGCTCCGCGTCAGACTCGCTCCGCGCTCGGCAAGCTGATCCCATAGCAGAGGATTGTGAGCAAGGGCTACAACAGTCGCATTTTCTGGAACAGGGGCAAGTGTTCGCTCGATATCCGGTGCAACAGAACGACTATCATGCGATTTCCACATTCTTCCCGCCGGGTCACCCGTTCCCGCAATCCACAGCTGCTCACCGTCACGCGTCAAACAGACAGCATCGTTCACGAGAACAGTCATACCCATCGCGGTGAGGCCTTCATAGACGGCCTCCCAGCCCGCGTACACATCGTGATTGCCAGCGATTACGAAGACACCCAGCGGAGCGCGAAGCGCCTGGAACGCCTTGACAAATAGTTTGACGTCCAGCGCGAAATCGTCGACCTGATCGCCGGTTATGGCGATGATGTCAGGATGTGCCCGGTCGACGGCGCTCTTTATACGAGCGAGATAACCCGCAGACGTGTGTGGGCCAACATGCAGGTCAGAAATCTGAACAATGCGAAGCGCATTGAATGCGCGCGGAAAATTGCGTATCCGAACCTCGAAAGTTTTCACCACCAATCGCTTGCTGCCGACGAAGCCAACCGATGCAAACAGTGCGATGAGAGCGGCGGTGACGCCGATCGTCCAGTAACCGAACAACCGGCTTTCGCCAAATGCATAGCCCGTCACCACGCCAAACACGGAAGCCCCCGCAAGAAAGGGCATACTCAACATCACATACCAGAAGGGGCGGTAGATCAGCAGTCGTTTTATGGCGGAGGGGTAGATCTCATTGCTGAAGCCACGGATGATGACCGCGCCGGCAGCCAGCCCCACCACGATAAAGCCTCCTACCGTCCACCAGCCGCCGGGCAGAACTGGATTGATAAGGGCTCCTACCACGAGGCCGGTTATACCCAGCCAGACTGCGAAGAATAGGAGCACAGGCCGGGCAGACATTACGGAATCCGCTTGTTAAGCATTTCGCGTTTTTCTGCTCCGAACTGTTCGTACTGATCGGTGGCGACGAAGTCCACGCCGGCTTTCAGGGCCGCGCGCCATCGGGCACGCGCTTTGTCTACATCGCCGAAGTTGTACGACGCGGTGTAGCCGCGGTCGTTGGCGGCGCTGAAGCCATCCAGCGTATACAAACGAATGAGGAACCCGCTCTCGTGCGCTCGGCGCACGAGCGTGGCGAGTCGGATGGAATCGGCGGGTGTCCAACCGTCAGCGTAATTCTGCCCACCCAGTTCCACTACATTCCATGGGAAATTCACCCAGCGCGTGTAGTTGTCCGCGCGCTTGTCGATGTGATCCGCTGCCGTCATTCGCATCGCGCGCGTTGCTCGAATGCTACGTGTCGCGCCCGCGACGGGCACCGGGCGCATTGCGCCAAATGCGCGCAGTTTGCCACCTGGCGCTACTTCGTCATAAAATCGGCGGCGTTGCGCGGTATCCGAGCCCGCCAGCACCAACAGGGGCCCCGGTGAAAGTGCTTCAAGATGTGCAGCGTTAATCGTTCTGGGCGCTGTGGTAAGCCAGCTCTCGTAGTTCCCGAGTAACCGCCAGAAGTAATCGAGGTGAGCCGGTATGTTGTCCTTGAAGTCAAGATTGAGCACGACAAGCGGCCATTGGTCGCGCTTGTTCTCGAGTAACGCGCGCTCCATGAGAGGGCGGATGCGCTCGAAAAAATACGCCTGAAGGGTGGGGGCACCTTCCAGTGCGTCGTCATCGTGAGCCACCACCGACGTTGCCTCGCCTCCTTCCGGACGATACCAGAAGAGATCCTGCTCGATTGCGACCGGGAGCCCGGTGCCGAGGGCGATCTCGATGCGATCGGCCCAGGCGCCGCGCTCCGGATAGGCGTTGTGGGCGTCCAGTAAAACACGTGCGCCGGGTGAAGTGACTCCGCTGGCAGAAAGCGAAGTGGATGGCGTCGATGTACGCCCCTGTCGCGTAGCGGAGACTGTCCCCGTGTGACACGAAACTACGCCGCAACACAGGACAGCCGTAAACCAACCGAATGTTTTTTGCATTCCGAGCGGTTGCCCTTCGCGCGCCTTCGTACGAATCAAAGAACGGGGCCCATTGTGGCAATCACGTTGTTCCATATCCGAAGATACAAGGGCCAACGCTCGACGTCTTCGAATGTGAGCCGCACCGACTGCGCGATGTACTCGCTTTGCCGCGCACGAACCGCTGCGCTGATGGCGCGATCCTGTAACAGGACGTCGTTCTCGTAGTTGAGATCGAAGCTTCGGATATCGATGTTGGAAGTTCCCAGCAAGGTCACTTGCCCGTCTATCGTAAGCGTCTTGGCATGAAGCAAACCGGGAATGAATTCATAGACGTGAACGCCGGAAGCGAGCAGCTTTCGGTAAAAACTTCGACTGGCCGCAGCCACGATCCACGAATCATTGCGCTGTGGGAAAATCATCGTTACCGCAACTCCTCGCAATGCAGCTGCACAGATGGCATCAAGCACTGTTGCATCGGGCACGAAGTACGGCGTCGAAATGGTGAGTTCGTTTCGGGCAGTGCCGATCATGGTAGCGAACAGCTGCGCAGTTGCTCCCAGCCGCACGGTTGGCCCGTCAGCAAGAATCTGCGCGGGAAAACCGAGACTCAGTTCGTCTGTTATGAATGGGAAGTCATCGAGTTTACCGTCGTTGACCTGAAGCCAGTCGCTGGCAAAGAGCGCCTGAGTCTGCGCCGCGACCGGACCTTCGATGCGCAACATGATGTCCACCCACGGCGCATAGCGCGGCTTGATGCGAAATTCCGGGTCGGCGCAGTTCTGACTTCCGCAGTGTGTAATGCGACCGTCAATAACGATCAGCTTCCGGTGGTTTCGCAGATCGACACGACTCCGAACCAGAGCGAAGAGAAAATTATCGATCGGCAACGTGACTGAAGCCTGGACACCTGACTCGCGCATCTCGCGCCAGAGTCGAGATCTGATGATAGCTCTCGAACCGAGTCCATCCACCATTGCCCGACAAACGACACCGCGCGAGACTGCGCGCATGAGTGCGCGAGCCGTCTCCCTGCCCGTATCGTCTTGCAGCCAGATGTAATAGAGCAGGTGCACATGATCGGTAGCCGCGTCGATGTCGGCAATCAGTCGCTCGCGTGCGGTCCGCGCGTCGGCCATCAGTTCGGCTCTGTTGCCAGCCAGTGTGTGCAATCCATTCATCGACGCTGCATATCTGAAAGCAGGTTGATAAAGAGGATCGACCGAATCCAACACCGTGGAAACGTCGCCGAATGTGTCGGCGCTCATTGTCTTCATACTGTCAAAAATGAGCTCATTTTTTCTTGCCGCAGCTCTGCCCAGGCGCACTTCGCCAAAGAGGAAGTACACGACTCCTCCAAACAGCGGGAAGAGGATGATGACAATGAACCAGGCCAGACGCGACGAAGGCGAGCGATAATCCCGAAGGAGAATTCTCGCCGTCAGACCGATCACAAAAAGAGAATGAGCAACCAGTATCAGCAAAATGAGGCTAGCGATGGTGGACCGGAAATGGAGAACCTATACTAATGTTCGATGCAGGCAGGAGCAGTTTCACACGTCCAACAGCGTATCGAAGGAGGAGGAGACTATGAGTTCTGGGGTAGAGTATCTGCGAAGTCGTCTGGTCGGCGGCCTGGTGGTTTCCATTTTTGTGTTGGGAGCGTGCTCGGACGCCCGGCAGCCCTCCGCTCCTGACGCGGAAGCAGCATACGAGGTGCGGCTCGCTTCGGAGAGAGTGCCGGGTATCAGTGTAGCGCTTCGCGCCGACCGCACCACACTGGCACCCGGTGAGACGATCCACTTCACTGCGGTAGCCCGCAATTCCACCAGCACCCGTGTGCAAATCGGAGTCCAGTGCGGGCCTGCCATGGATGTGATAGTCTCGACGGGAAGAGGTCAGCTGCGCTCCGTAGTGCTCGACAATATCGGTAAGGACGGCGCATTCACATGCGAGCTTGGCCCGCAGCACTTCGTCGAAGCCAACAGCACCCACGAAATGCTGATCGGCTGGACGGCACCCACTATTCGGGGCGAGTATGCGGCGTCCGGCGGATTGCGGCGGTCGAACGGCGTTGGCAACCTGAGCACCCCAGTCACCGTAACGGTCCGATAGCGGCTTTCAACCCCGCGGTCTCGAATCTCGGCGAACCCTGAGCATCTTGACTCACTCCTCGTGTTAGCCTACCCTCTAAGAAGATTTAGTGTAGGCTAAACAGCAAACCATTCCTGGCGGGCTGAGTCAGGTGGAGTTCGGGTTCACTTTTTCGCGAGCGGGAGTGCGCGCACCAGCACAATCGGAGAAGCGCATTTCCGCATCGGCGCCGGAATCGTGCTGAACTGAGAATTCTTGCCGGAGCCACCCTGCCTACCGGTTCCGCCAGCGTGGGGACACGGAAATTTCAACCAGAGCTGCTGCTGGCGGGCGCGCACGATATCTCGCCAGGACTGGGAATATCCGCCAACGCCGGAGTTGTCTGGGGAAACCATGGCGCTGTTTCGTATGGTCAGATTTTCGGAAGCGTTTCGCTGGGGTTCAAGGTCTCAAACCGCACGGGCGCGTTCGCGGAACTCTTCGGCTTTAGTCGCACCGAGCCGGGCGGCGCAGCGCAGAAATTTGTGGACGCGGGCTTCACCTATGCCTTGAGCCTATGAGCTGCAATTCGACGCGCGAAGCGGATTCGGGCTCAACCCCGGAGTTGGTGGGCCGGAGTTTTTCTACGGATTGGGTTTTTCGCGGAGATTCCGCACACGACTTTGATTCAGTATCTGGAGGTGCAACCGCAGTTGCAGGTTTTGAGTGGGAAGCTTACAAAAGTGTCATGACCAGAGATCGATCGAATATCGGGTCCGCTCGGTCAGATTTCGACGCAATCATTTGTTGTATATTTCCTCATGAATAGCCGCAGGGCGGTAGTAAAACGAACACGACGCGGAGACGATCACGATGCCGATGAGTACTACGCTTGGCTTTCAGCGGCCCAGCGCATTGGGCTCATGTGGCCGCTTGCGGTAAGCGCATGGACATTTGCCGGCTATGACGGAGCTGAATCGCGACTTTCGCGACATCTTGTCGTTGTTCAACGCCGAGGGAGTTGAGTACCTGGTAGTTGGTGGTTATGCACTTGCGGCGCATGGTCTTCCGCGCGCCACCGGCGACATTGACTTGTGGGTTCGTCCAACGATCGACAATGCAGATCGTGTCTACCGCTCGCTTACTGCATTTGGAGCTCCGGCAGATAACTTCTCCCGTGAAGACTTCCAATCTGAGGATCTCATTCTTCAGATCGGTTTGCCGCCGGGTCGAATAGATGTGATTACGTCCATCGAAGGAGTTTACTTCCAGGATGCATGGAACGAGCGGATCTCCGTTCAACTGGACGGTATATCCATCCAGGTCATCGGGAAGAATGAGCTACTCCGCAACAAACGCGCGGTCGGCCGACCGCAGGATATTGCCGACGTGGCACGACTGGAGGCGCAGGCAATTCGTAACCACGAATAGACTCTGACACGTCGGAGTTTTTCTACGGGTTGGGTTTTTCGCAGAGATTCGCACACGGCTTTGATTCTTCGCTCACCTTGATGGCGCGCGTCATCAGATAGCCCTGCCGAACCTGGTTATCACTCCAGAACTGGGCCGTTACGGTCTCGATTTCCTTTCTGAAAGCCTCCAGCGCCTCGGGGTCAGTTGTGCCCAGTTC
>JBBSTN010000010.1:0-25706 GCA_038235845.1 Gemmatimonadales bacterium
AACGACGCCATGGGCGCCGGTTGCAAGGGCGACGCGTTCTATGCGCGTGGCGTCCCGACCAGTGAACACCACCTGATGGCCTGATGTGCGTGCCTGTTCAACAACAGCAGCGCCAATGCCCTGGCTGCCGCCGGTTACGAGAAAGCGAAGTGCTGTCATGGGAAAGTGATTGAAGAGGGAATGACTATGCCACATCTGCGATTACGTTCGCAATCGCTGCTTCAATCTGTGCTGTTGAAGGCTCGAGATGCGGAATGAACCCAGCGAGGCGCGAGTTCTCCCTCCGGAAGCAATCCGGGATTGTTCGTTGACGCGAATAAAGTGTTGTCCACGGCGCGAGCGGCTGAGTCGGCCTCTTTGGGTCATATCCCAAAAGCACGGTCCCCCACCGATGTAGTCGGGTCGCTTAGAGGCGCGCCGCATCAGCACGGCCACACGTTTCGTCTCCACGACCGGCAGCAATCAGTCGGTTAGACCCCCAGCGGCGGAATATCGTTGTGGCGAAATTTACGATGGAATGTGTGAGTGATCGACTTTTACGTCCGGGCTGCTCGGCATCCAGTGAAGTGGGTGCGAAGCCGATACGCGCTGAGATCGCCCCTTTGAATGATATATTAGACCTGTTGCATCGGTGGATTGCAACGGCCGGAATGCTTGCCGGTGTGGAGTTACCCGCGCAGTACACTCGCACCGGCGTCGCTCCTGCGGCGGAATGCTCAGCGGCGCCCGGGCATGCGTTCATGATCCCCAAAATACGACCCTGCAATTTCTTTTGGACATTGCGTGACAATCCTATTCTAGTGTGAAGAGTTCGCGGCGACGGCGGCTGCACGGCCCATTTCCCGCGTTCGCGCGTCGGCAGGAAGGGATTGACCTCGGTGAGTCATCACGTAACCGGAAGCCTTCCTCCGACAATCACGGTTGTAGTGTCATGGGTCTGCCGTGCTCCTTCGCCAAGGTACCGTCGAAATTCAGGTCTGATCGGCACGATCTCGTATCATGCGGCAGAGAACATGTTAGCACGGCGGTGCACTGTGTATCTTCGGATGCACACAGACTGTGCACGAGCACTTTGTACCTCAGGAGGTACCTCATGCGACGTGACCCGAGCGCAGGAGACGCGATCGAACGTCGCATCACCGGATTTCATCAGGATGAGGAACAGCACTGGGTTGCCGAGCTTGAATGCGGTCACACGCAACACGTTCGACACGATCCACCATGGCAGAACCGGCCGTGGGTCATCACTGAATCGGGGCGTGCGCGCTTTCTGGGAACGTTGATGGAGTGCGTGAAGTGTGTGCAGGAAGAACGAACACCAAACAATCGGGAGGCGTAGTTCATGTCATCGATGCAACGCACGGTGGAAGGCGATGTGCTGCTCCACCATTTGACGCAGGACGAGTGGATGATTGATCCGGAACTGCTGGCGCGCAGCGGGCGCACTGCGCGCACACTCGTGAAAGAAGGACCATTGCGGCTGACGATGATGGCGCTCGCGCCCGGTGGCGACTTGCCGGAGCACAGCACCGACGGTCCGGTAAGCATTCACGTGCTACGGGGTAGCGTCATCTTTCGCGCGCTGAGCAACGAATACTCACTAGTCACCGGGGACATCCTCGCGTTGGCACCGGACGTACGACATTCCGCGAGTTCCAAGCAAGGCTGCCTGATTCTCCTGACTGTCGTGCACAACCCCTCTGCCGGCTCAGTCGCGCCCGTTCCTTGACGGAGCGGCCGTCCACGCCCCGCTTCGGGAAACCGGTCGCACCTGTGATCCGGCCGCAGTTGCGGGACCCGCACGTCATATCAGACGCCAGCGATTGCTATTGTTCGGGGGCTGGATAATACACTATGCCGTCTGCCTGCATCTGCGCGCCAGGCGTGAGTGTTGCTGGCGTAATCCGGGGCGCTCATGATAAAACGTCTTCGCAGCAAGCTTCCGAACAGCGCCGTCTGCAGCAGCCCGTTGTTAGTGAACATTTACACTAGCCGGCGAAACTCCTCAACACTTACACCGGCGTCTCGCGCGATGCCGCCAGCGTGGCTGCTTTGACTGGGTTCTCGCGGGGCAAAGTTAAAACGCGGGCGCAATCGGTCATCACCACATGCTCGTTCCGAATGTTCATGATGGCTTCGGGCTCCATTGCCTCGTGCGACCAGCACCCCGCCAAACCCGGCGAGGAAACGCTGTAGCCTTCGTCGCTGTGCTCCAGCACCAAATTCTATTTGATCGTGAGATCCTTCTTCGCGCGGGTTACACGAAGCGGGTGCGACTCGCTAACGAGCATGTATCATTGTCGCCTACAACCTTGACGCGATTACGTTCTGCGGCAACGGCTCAAATAGGAATCCGCGAACGGAGCCGCAAGCGGCGCAGCGTTGGCGGGGGCTCTCGCGCAGCTCCCCAGGCAGGTTTATCCGGCGGTGCAACTTATTACCGTCCAACCAGCGAGCCGCACTTGTAGACGCTGTACCTGGCGATCAATGAGTTATTAGCCGCTTTCATTCCCACCTCAGAAGGGCGTGCAGTTGCACGGTCAACGCATCGGCGTCGACGGGCTTCGTGAGCATGGCTGTGCAGCCTGCGCTCAGCGCCCGGTTTCGCCCATCGGCGGTATCGTCGCCTGACACAGCAAGTATCGGAATACACGCCCACTCCGGATTGGCGCGCACCCGGCGCGCAACCTCAAATCCGTCCATTATTGGCATGTTGAGATCGAGCACGATCAAGGCCGGCTCGGCCTGCGTAATCGCCATGAGTCCGGCACTGCCATCGAGTGCCATCCGCACCACACATCCGGCGTCGCTGAGCATGTCAGCAATGATCTCGAGCATCATGCTGTCGTCGTCGATGACCAACACGTCCGGTGTGCCGAGGAGCGGTTCCGTCATCGTGCCCCCAACTCACGAGCGGCGTCGGAAGCGGCTACCCGGTCCCGCCCTTCATGCTTGGCCCGGTACAGCTGTGCGTCCGCAAGCGCGATGAGATCTGAGGGCATCTGCAGCGCATTGCAGCGCACTGTCACGATGCCGACACTAACGGTGACGTGCTGGGCAACCAGCGATGCACGATGCGGAATTCCACTCGCCGCGACTCGATCGCGTAACCGCTCGGCAAGCGCCACCGCGCCCTCATGATCAGTCTCCGGCAAGATGGCCGCAAATTCCTCACCTCCATAACGCGCTGCCAGATCGGGGGCTCTCGACACAGCGTCATCGAGCGTCGACGCAACCTGCCGCAGGCACTGATCACCCGCCACGTGTCCATAGGCATCGTTGAACAGCTTGAAGTGATCGACGTCGAGCATCAGCAACGACAACGGTGCCTGCGATCGGGCCAGCCGCCGAATCTCGATGTCCAGCCTCACGTCGAAGTGACGCCGGTTGGCCAGACCGGTGAGGCCATCCGTGATGGCGAGCTTCTGCAGCTGTTCACGGGCGCGCTTGAGTTCGATCTGGTTGCGCACACGCAGGCGTACGACCGCGGGGCTGATCGGTTTCGTCACGTAGTCCACCGCACCGGCTTCCAGCCCGCGCGTCTCGGCCGCTACATCACCTAATCCTGTGATGAAAACGACCGGAATGTTAGCAGTGCTCGCATCCGCCTTGAGATGCGTACAAACGGTATAACCATCCATCCCGGGCATCATCACGTCGAGCAGGATCACATCGGGCAGCGCGGTGCGTGCGAGTTCCAGGCACTGCTGCCCGTTGCGGGCAAACACGATCTCGTACTCGTCGCCCAGGGTAGCATAGATCATATCGATGTTCGCGGCATCGTCATCGACGATCAGGAGCGTCGCCTGGCGGGCCGTCCTCATGCGATGGTCGCGACGGGAGCGACGGGAGCGACGGGAGCGACGGGAGCGACGGACGCGACGGACGCGACGGACGCGACGGGAGCAATCTGTTCCAGTAACGCCGCCGCCAGCGCCGCGGCTGATGCAAACTCGAACTCGGCAATTCGAGCGCCGATGAGGTCGAGGGCTGGTTCGCATCCGGCGCCGACGAGTGCTTCACGCAATTCAGTGAAGCACTCGCGTGCCGCCATGTTGTTGCCGAGCAGATATCGTAGCAGTGACGTGAAGCGCGCGCGCGCTTGGCTCTGGTCGTGTATCGCCAGGCGTACCGGTGCGTGGGCGGTGACAGATGCCGGCGCGGTCGGAAACGGCGCGCTGAGTGTCGCACAGGCAACGAGTGCATCGTCCAGCGCGGCGTCGAGTGCATCTTTCAGCGTTGGCGCAAGCGGGTGTTCGTCGCGTAGCGCCGCCTCGACGTCCCTTGCGGCGGCATACAGTGCTGTCGCCTCCAGTGCGCCAGCGACACCCTTTAGCGTATGTGCAAGGCGCAGTGCCTCCTCCTGTTCACCCGCTTCGAGCATCCGCGACAGTTCAGCAGACGCGTTCGAGTACTTGCGTCCGAAGTCTACGAGCAGTTTGCGGATGAGCTTGCGTTTGCCGTTCAATCGGCGAAGCGCGGCCGGAATGTCGAACGGAGGCAGGTGATCCGGCAGCTCGTCCGTCGGCGCGGCAACCGGCACGGCAACCGGCGCTGGTACGGCAGACAGTACTACCCCTGCAAGTACGTCATCCGTGTCGGCAGCTGCTTCGAAGTTCTCTCGGGTCGACGCATACCGCAGAATCGTTTCCACCAGATGCGTCAGCTCGAACGGCTTGCCCACGTGATCGTTCATGCCGGCATCGATCGATGCCGCGCGATCGGATGCCCGTGCGTTCGCTGTCATGGCGATGATGGGCAGACTTTCCAAGCCAGCGATGGCGCGCAGCGCGCGTGTGGCCGTGTAGCCGTCCATGAGGGGCATCTGCACGTCCATCAGCACGATGTCGAACATCGGGTCGGCCGCCACGACCGTGGCGATACCGGCCTCTCCGTCTCCGGACAGGGTAACCGTGGCACCCTCGGCTTCGAGCAACTCCTGCGCAACCTGTTGATTGATGGTGTTGTCCTCCACCACGAGCACGCGCAGTCCCATTAACCGGCGCGTGGCGTCTGGCGCGCGGCTACGCAGTTCGAGTGGATGCGCCAGCAGGGCCCGCGCGCTGGCGACCGCGTCGAACAGCATCGACGCGGTCACCGGCTTGACGAGAAAGCCGCTCAGCGATTCCTGCTCGTCAGCCGTTCGTGATGACAGCATTTCGCGCCCGTGCGCCGTCACCATGATGACGAGCGGGGGCCGTTCCGCGCCGGCCGCAGAGCGGATACGCATACTGGTTTCCCAGCCATCCATACCCGGCATTTGCCAATCGACCAGCACGGCCTGATACGGAAACGTCGGGCCATCATGTGCGGCAATCATGGCTAGCGCTTCCGCCCCGGTTGATGCGACGTCGACCCTCCATCCCAGCGTTTCAGCCATCGACGACAACACCTCGCGCGCCAGTGGATTGTCGTCCACGATCAGCGTGCGCAACGCGCCGAGGGATGCGCCCGACTCGGTCAGCGGCCGGTCAGGTTCTGCGCGGTCGATGGGAAACTCCACACAGAACGAGAAGGTGCTGCCAACACCGATCGTACTGTTCACCACAAGCTCGCCGCCCATCAGGGCGACCAGGCGCCGGCAGATGGCGAGCCCCAATCCGGTTCCGCCAAACCGGCGCGTGGTAGACCCTTCGGCCTGGGAAAAGCCATCGAAGATGTGCTGCTGATTTTCCAATGCGATGCCGATGCCGCTGTCGCGTACCGACAGTTCAATCGTCACCGCCTTTTCCTGCAACTGTCTGACGCGCAGCCGGACGACGACTTCGCCCTGCGCAGTAAACTTGATTGCATTACCGCCCAGATTTATCAGCACCTGCTGCAGGCGCTGCGAATCGCCGATCAATCCGCGTGGGATGGCCGGATCGATGTCGAACAGCACTTCGATGCCTTTCTCACCCGCGGTGGCCGAGAGAATGACCGACAGATCGCGAAGGAGGCTATCAAGGCGGAACTGATGCGGATCGAGCGTCATCTTGCCCGCTTCAACCTTGGAGAAATCCAGAATGTCATTCAGCAGGCCGAGCAGCGAGCGTGCCGCGCCTTCGGTCTTCCCGACGTAGTCGGTCTGTCGAGCGGTAAGCTCCGTGCGCTGCAGCAGCCGCAGCATACCGAGGATCGCGTTCATCGGCGTCCTGATCTCATGACTCATATTCGCGAGAAACTGGCCTTTGGCCGCACTCGCTAGCTCGGCATGCTCGATTGCTTCGGTGAGCGATGCTTCGTGCTCGCGCTGACCAGTGACATCGCGTCCAACACCGAGATATCCGATCAGATCACCGCAATCCGAATGCATCGCGGTGAAGACGAGGGCGGCCGGAAAGCGGCTACCGTCCTTTCGCACGAAGGCCCATTCGCGAGGGTTCCCGAGCACCGACGGATCAGTAAAGACGGCCTCTGCATGGAGCGGTCGTCCCTCTGCATCGGACAGCTCGGCGCGGTAGTGCTCCACCTCCAGCCGGTCGTGCAGCCGCAGCACCGACTGGCCCATCATTTCGCTCGCTGCGAAACCCAGCATCCGTTCGGCGCCCCGGTTGAATACCCGCGTGCGCAGATCGACATCGGTCGCGATCACAGTTACGTCCAGCGCGGCATCGAGGACCGATCGCAGCAGCGACGTCAGCTCGCGCATTGTATCCTGCTCGCGCCGACGGGTCGTGATGTTCTGAAACGCGCCAATAATACGCACTGGCTTGCCACCCTCAAGTTCGGCCACGCCCGCTGCACGGACCCAAACCGTCTGGCCGCTCGCGGTAATCAGTTGCAGCTCGTGATCGAACGCGGTGCCGTGCGCGATTGATTCGGTTAAGGCGTGCTTGATGACGCGACGCGCTTCTGGTGCATAGAACCCGATCGCTTCCTCCATCGTTGGGCGATGGCCGGTCGGCACCCCGTGAATGCGGCAGGTTTCGTCCGTCCAGTCGATGGCGTCGTTAGCGATGTCGACTTGCCATCCGCCTACGCCGGCGACGCTGCCCGCCGTCTGCAGGAAGGTTTCGTTCGCGCGGAGCCGTTGCTCATTGAGCTTTCGTTGCGTTATGTCCACGTGCGTTCCGGACATGCGCAGGGGTTGTCCGTCGGCAGTCCACGACGATACGCGACCGCGAGCCAGTGTCCAAACCCAGTGCCCGTCTTTATGACGGAACCGCGATTCGCACATGTAGATCGGCGTCTCGCCGGAGAGATACAAACGGAGCGCATGAAGCGACATCGCGAGATCGTCGGGATGGGTGCGCCCTTGCCATTTCCGTTCAGTGACCGGCATTAGCTCCTGCGTCGTACATCCGATCATCTCGGCCCAACGGTCATTGATCGTGAACTGCCGCGTCGACGCCTCCCACTCCCATGTGCCCGCGTTTGTGCCTTCGATGATATTCGTCAGTCGCTGGCGTTCGCGTACCAGCTCTAGGCTCACAGCCTTGCTGGCCGTGATGTCCATGCGAATGGTGACGTATTTCTCGATGCAGCCATCAGCTCCGATGAACGGTGCAATCATGCTGTCGACCCAGAACAGCGAACCGTCCTTGGCGCGGTTGCAGATCTCGCCCCGCCACGACCGTCCCGCAGCGATGTCGCGCCACATCTCCGCCCAGAAATCCGGCCCGTGGGTTCCAGCGTTAAAAATACGATGATCCTGTCCGATCAGCTCCTCGCGGCTATAACCGGAGATGGCGACGAACGCATCGTTGACATCGGTCAGTGTGCCGTCAGCGGCGGTAACGGACACGATTGAGTGCATGTGCACCGTGTGCAACAGCGTGTCGGTTTCCCGAAGGGCTGATTCCAGCCGCGCGTTGGTGTCCTTCTGCGCCGTGATGTCGGACTCGATCTCCATGTAACCCGTCAACAAGCCTTCATCGTCGCGAAGGGGTTGAATCTCGAGATCGGCCCAGTACAGCGCGCCGGTTTTCGACCGGTTGAGGACCTCGCCGCGGAAGCTATCGCCGCCGGTAGTGGCGGCGATCAGGCGATGGGTCGCGGTTGAATCGGCGGCTTCTGGTGCAAGCAGCAGGCCCGCCACCCGGCCCTCGGCTTCTTCGAGCGAGTAGCCGGTTATCCGTGTGAAGCCTTCGTTCACCCACGTGATGCGCCGTTCGGCGTCGGTGATGATGACGACGTTGCTCGTGTGCCGCGCAACCTTGGCTAAACGGTCAAGGTCGACGGTGAGCCGTCGAGCAGTCGCGAGCGCCCGAACCCGACCCACAGCCAGCAGCCACGCAGCGAGGGCCAGCAATGCGCTGAGCACTGCGCCGCCAAGCCCAAGGACGATTGGCGTGACGCGATCAATGTTCTGCTCGAACGATTCTGATGTGACCGCACGGAGCAGGATCGAATGGCCGCCCACGTTCAACACGCGCGACGCGGAGAACATGCGGTTCATTGGAGGTGCGTCGCCAGGGCTGTCCGCCCCATCGGCTGTGGCTGGAGGGACGGAGCTGAACATCGAAGCGGCGGGAGTTGGACTCATCCCGTCAAACAGCTCAAAATCCAGCAGTGAGCGGTTCGTTTCCGCGACACTCGTCAGGAACTCCCGCGCGGCCAGCGGCGCGTACAGCACGCCAACCAGCGATCGACTGCGTTCCGCGGCACTGTTGGGCCGCGATCCATTGGCGAACACCGGCACGAAGTAGAGGAAGCCCGGCGTGCGTCCGGCGCCACGCGCGAGTAGAACTCTGCCGCTCAGGGCAGGGTCACCGGTGCGAACGGCGCGTTCGATGGCTTCGCGGCGTACGGGGTTCGCGCCAAAGTCGAGGCCGATGTCATCGCGATTCTGCTGAATCGGTTCGATGACGCTGACGACGTAAAGCTCGGGCGCCGCACCTTCATTGCGGACGGTGAAGCCTGGTGCGCCATCGCTGCGCTGCGAACGGATGAAGGCCCCGAGGTCGGGACGCGCAACTCGCTCGACAAACCCGAATCCCAGTACGCCCGGAAATTCTCCACCCTGTAAGCGGGACGCGACATACGCCCGAAACTCGTCGGTGCGGACCTCGCTGCTGGCCGCATACAAGCCACGCGCGCCACGCAGCCCATACACGGCCCTGTCGAAGCGGTCCTGCGTGAGCCCCGCCAGCTGTTCGACATTGAAGTCGAACCGCGTGCGGGCATCGGCCAGGATGTCGCGGTATCGCCAAGTCACCCCTCCCAGTGTAAGCGCGGAGCCAACCACGAAGGTGACGACGGCCATAGCAAATGCGGCCTGCATCTGCTGCGCAATGCGAGAGCTGGTGTTCCGCAGCTTTAGGTCGAGGATCGAGACAAGCACGGTGAACGCGAGTACGGCGACCGCGGCAAAGCTGATCATGGCGATCAGCATGATCGAGGGAAGCCCCTGCGAACGCGCCAGCGGCATGCTGTCCGGCGCAAACTGCGCGGCTGACATCCCCATGTAGTGCATCGCGGAAACCGCGAGGCCAAAGACGGTCGCCGCGGGAACGCGCGTGGCCCAACCGCGGCTCGAGCGGACCGTACGAAACGCCAGATACACGCCGACGGCCGAAAGTCCGACGGCAAGCAAAATGGACAGCAGAAAGCGCGATGGGATGTAGGTGATGGCTGGCGTTACCCGGATCGCCATCATGCCGCCGTAATGCATGGCGCCGATTCCGCCACCCAGCATCACCGAGCCGAGCAGCATCACGCGAGGTGTGGCAACCGGGTAGCGACGCAGCAGATAGAGCAGCACCGCCGATCCCGCAACGGCCGGCACGATCGACAGAAGGGTGATCAACATGTCATACGTCATCGGCACTGGCATCTTGAACGCCAGCATGCCGATGAAATGCATTGACCAGATGCCAAAGCCCATGGAAAGCGACCCTCCCGTCAACCAGCTAAGCCATGTGCGTCCCGGCGCGGTGGTTAGGCGGACTGCCAGTCCGAGCATTGCGTACGCCGCGATGATGGCGATCGCAATGGAAAGCAGCACCCAGCCGATATCGTACGAACCATGCATCTATCACTTCCGTGCTCAGGGAGACCAACTCCGGATAGTGATAGTGTCGACGGCACAACCCGGAAGCTGGATGGGTCAGCTCAACGTCATTGCATTGCTCGTGGCCGACTGGGGGTACGAGACGCACCTGCACGCTACTCGCTCTTGGCATCCCTGGCACGACCACGGCGCACCGGCCGCTCCAAGACGGTTTCTGGAATGTGATCTACTATGAGACCTCTCTCGGTCGCATTCAACGAGCGCACCCGCTGCATCACCGATAATCTGGCCACCTTAGTGACCTACTCTGGTGAGAACAGTGCGACTTCTGCGGACAACTGGTCCCAACCGCGTTCCGCATTGGCGCCTTCTCCTCCACCGGGTGCGGCTTCGCCATCAACGGCGCTGCAAAGGTACGCGCGCCAGCGTGTATAGATGCCGTCAGCCGGTTCGGCCGGGGCATCGACAAGTAGCCGTTCGACGCGAACGGTGAGCTGTGTCTCCTCCAGCACTTCGCGCACGACGCACGCTTCTTCGTCTTCCCCCCTCTTCTCGACCACCTCCGGGGAGGATCCAGACGGTTGGTGCATGTTTGAATGCACACTTGATAAGTAACAATGCGTCGTCATGAACGATCGCCGCTTGGCAGCGCGTATGCCGCAAAGTGTTCACGCTCTCGCTCCTTCAGTGAAAAATCGGACCTTTCTAACGAGAAAGGGTTCCGCTGGGATGCAACCGCACAAAAAGCTGTCTTGCGCGTGGCGCCGGGATGCTCCCGCGCGTATGTCTGCTCCTGCCAATTGTAATCCAATTGCGGTGGTAACGCGGGCTTCACCGCAGCCGGGGCGACGCTCGCGCGATAACACGTAATAATTGCGGACACTCGCTGGCCGACCTGCGTGTGAACAAACGCCCGCACCGTTGCATTGAAGCGAAACCCACGGCCTGCATGCCAGCGAAAAAACTGCCCGAGTGTCTGATTGCAGCTCCAGCCTGCAACGAATGTTAGGCTGCGTGCAATCGCTGCGTGGCGTTGATTATACAGCGACTTTTCGCAGTCTATCGCAGAATATTCTCACCGTGCCAAACTCCGCAATCTGTTGTCTACTGGCCGCTTAAACGCGAATACGGGAAATTTCAGCTCCGAATTATGCTGCGCATATCGCCGCATAATCCAGCTTCTCGCCGAGACTGACCAAGTGGGAGCAAATCAGCTCCGGGTTGCGAAGTAACCGAATCAACGCACCCCAGCGCCGAGGAACCGATAGCGCGCGCCCGCTTATCATTAAGGCTTCTCCAGAATCCCATGCAGATAGCCGACGTCGCCGCCCAGCTTTCCTCCAATCCCGCCGCCGCACTTCCGCTCCTCTTCGGCGCTGGCGTGCTCACCTCTCTCACGCCCTGCGTCTACCCGATGATCCCCATCACGGCGGCCATCGTCGGCGGACAATCCGCAGCCGAACGCGCGGGAACGGCCGTAGCGTCAAAATGGCGACCTCTGATGCTCACGCTGGTGTACGTCATCGGCCTGGCCAGCGTCTACGCCGGCCTCGGCCTCCTGGCAGGCCTCACGGGCACCATGTTTGGCACCGTCTCCGCCAACCCATGGGCGTTCTTCGCCATGGCCAACCTGCTTCTCATCGCCGCCCTCTCAATGCTCGGCGTTTTGCCGGTGCGAGTTCCGTCGTTCATCCTCCAACGCGCCTCCAACGCCGGCACCGGCGGACGCGTTGGCGGAGCATTCATCATGGGCGCCGCGTCTGGCCTGGTCGCCGCGCCCTGCTCCGCCCCGGTCATGGCGGTCGTACTCACCTGGGTCAGCACCACCGGCAGCGCCCTCCTCGGCTTTACCTACCTCTTCGTCTTCTCACTCGGCATGTGCACGCTGCTCGTCATTGTCGGCCTCTCCGCAGGCGCGGTGTCACGTCTTCCACGCTCCGGAATGTGGATGGTTTGGGTGAAACGAGGCTTCGCAGTGATCATGCTGGGCATGGCGGAGTACTACTTCGTGAAGATGGGTCAGGTCTACTTCTGATTTCTTTCGTAGTAGCTCCGATTTACATACGAAGTGTACCTGACGCCTGGTGCACCTGACCCGCTCGAACCTCTCGCAACCACGTCGATCATGAAATTTGCCGTCCGCATTGCGTTCGCCTCGCTCGCGCTCACCGTTGCCACGACCTCGGCCCCGTTCGTCTCCCATCACGCGCTCGCCGCGCAGGACCTGGGCATCGCCATCGGTGAGCAGGCGCCCGGCGGCCCGCTGGTTACGCTCGACGGCAAACCAGTCGACCTCTCGCAGTACATCAACAAGAGCGGCCCCACGGTAATCGAGTTCTGGGCGACGTGGTGCGGCAACTGCAAGCAGCTCGAACCCAGCATGCGCGCCGCGATCGCAAAGCACGCTGCCGCAGTGAAGTTCGTGACGGTAGCCGTGTCGGTGAATCAATCCATTGATCGCGTCAACGCATGGCAGAAAATCAATAAGATGCCGGGTGAACTCTTGTACGACCGCAAGGGAGACGTGTCCGGCGCATATGACGTTCCCGCCACGAGCTACGTGGTTGTCGTCGACAAAACCGGGAAAATCGTGTACACCGGGTCGGGCGGCACACAGAACATCGAAGCGGCGATCAGCAAGGCAAAATAGCCCGCGAATCGTCGATTCAACGCTTCTTATTCGCAGCAGGCGCGGCTTCGGGCTCCTTGAACAACGTGATGTCATCTTCGCCAAAACCTGTTGTCAATCCTGCTGCGGTGGCAACTGCGGCCAACGCGGCAGCCGACGATTCGAGACTAAAACGCGTCGTCACCCGCCTGTCGTACAACGACGGATCTGCGATACCCACCTTCATGTCGAACCACCGCTGAAGCTGCGGTACTACCTCGTCGAGACGGGCGTTATCGAATACGAGTGAATCACGTGCCCACGCAAATGTCACGTCGCGAGCGCTCTGTTCAAGTGGCACGAGTGATCCGTCGGCCTTGACCCTCACCGCCTCACCCGCTGCGACAGCATGATCGTCCCTCGTATCACGCACTCTGACGTTTACACTTCCTTCGCTCACCATCACCGTGGTGCTGCTGTCTTCGGGATAAGCGCGAACTGTAAACGCAGTTCCCGAAGCAACCACGTCCATGTTGCCCACACGAACGGTAAACGGCATTGCATTGCCGCTCGCAACATCGAAGTGCGCTGCTCCAGTTAGTTCAAGCGTCCGGTACGTCGACCCGAACTCCTTGGGCACCTTCAGTTTCGAATCGGATCCAAGCTTTGCTCTGGTTTCATCACCAAGCGTTATCGTTCCCCGCTGACCGCGCTGTGATGTGATGGTGCGCGCGTCGTTCGAATCGAGCGCCTTTGTCACGGCAATGTCCGCTCCGCGCGACTGCATCCACCGCTGACCCAGAACGATCGCTACCACCGCGATAACAACAAGTGCGGTTGGAATTATCCAGGAACCCTTTCGTCCAACCGTCTGCACATGGGCGGCAGCGTGGTGCTTCTTTGCCTGACGGGCTTCCTCGATCAATGCGTCGTGATCCACCACCGGCGTGTGCAGGACCGCGTAAATCTGTCCCCACGACTCATCGGCAGTGGGCGTTGGTTCCGCAGCCTTGACGGGAGTGGCATGCGCTCCCTGGCGGTGATGCAACGCCGCATGCTTTCTGCGCGCGATTGCTGCCTGATCCTTGACGGCCGCGTGCAGGTAGGCAACGAGGCCTGCGGAGTCATCGAAGCGGGTTCGACTCTGCCACGCGTCAAGCATCGCTTCCTGCGCAACACGCGCTCCTACATTCGACAGGTCGTCGCCCAGTTGCTCAACAGCCAGCACAAGCAACCCGTCGTACTCCAGACGATAAATCTGTTCCAGCGCCTGTTCGTCGCCTCGCTTGAAGGCCCCGAACTGTTGAGCGTCGGGAATGGGTAGATCGACAGTCATCGGCCCTCCGTGGTCCAGATGGTAACGTGGACATTGGGTGCGCGGGGTGCGCACCATTGTCTAGACTGTGCATCCGGGAACCGGAATTGGCAATGCAGCGTTTTCATTTTAGCGAGCTCATGCATTGGAGCGTTCTATCGTCGGTTGACGCAAGAGTTGGCGCCGATTGCCGCGAACGACCGGTGTACGTCGGCATACGCGAGCCAAGTGTGAGCGTTATTGTAGAAGCACAAGCGCAGCAACAGACAACTCAAGCACACACTTCCACTCCGGGCCGATGTCCGCAATTCCCGCAACTGATCCTGTCGTCCCCACGATCGTTCTCGAAGACGTCATCGAAGAGCTGACTGGCCCGGACACCGCCGACGAAACCGATCCTGCTGTCGATTTCGATAGTGGAATCTCGATGTGGGCAGTTGTGTTTGCCGGTGGCATCGGAAGCAGGTTCTGGCCCCTGAGCTCAGCCGCGCGTCCGAAGCAGCTGCTCGCTCTGGTAAACGAACGTCCGCTTATCGCCGACACGATCGCGCGACTTGCCCCGATCATCCCCGCTGAACGAATACTCGTTCTTACCAGCGAGGATATTTTCGACGCACTCCACAAGGCAATTCCGGAAGTACCGCTGGCCAACATGCTGGTGGAGCCGCGACCACTGGGAACCGCCGCCGCTCTCGCCTGGGGTGCGACGGAAATTTCCAAACGGGCAGGCCCGAACGCGGTGTTTGTGGCATTGCACGCCGACCTGGCAACTGGCTTCGCCGATGTGTTTCGCGAAACTGTGCTGAACGCTGCAACGATTGCGGCGACCGAGTCACTCATCGTTGCGCTGGGCGCGAGGCCCACGAGATGCGAAACCGGTTTTGGTTATCTGCAGCCAGGATCGCCGGTCGATTCGCTGGTCTCGCTTAAGGACGGCGGCGCATGTGAAGTCGAGCACTTTATTGAGAAGCCGACGGCTGCACTTGCTGATACGCTCATCGAGAATGGTTCGCTATGGAACACCGGAATTTTTGTCGCCCGTGCGAAAGTCGTACTGTTTGAACTCGAGGAACACACCAGCGAATTGCAACATGCATGGACTCCACTCGCCGACGGAGACATGGAACGGTTTGCCGAGCTGGTAGTGTCGGTGTCGATCGACCGCGGGCTCCTCGAACGCAGCGGCAACATCGCCGTTATTCTGAGCGAGTTCGGCTGGGACGATGTCGGTACGTGGGCGGCGCTACGTCGTGTACGAGATCTCGACGACACCGGCAATGGAGTCATGGGTGACGCGCATTGCGTGGACTGCTCCGGTAATGTCGTTCACGCCGACGGTTGCCGAGTCGTTGTGTTTGGCGTGTCTGGAATGTTGATCGTATCACTCGACGGTCTGACATTCGTCACGACACTCGAACGTGCCAATGACCTCGGGCCGTTGCTGAACGGGCTGCCGGGCTCATTGAGATTCGATCCGATGCGTTCGACCCCCGAATAATCGTGGCCGAATAGCGCACGGCGGTCGGCGCTGAAAATACGCTTGGAGCCATCGCGCGTTACTTGCCCTGAAATACCGGCGCTCGCTTTTCGCCGAACGCTGCAATCGCTTCCTGCACATCTTTCGTCGCGAAACAAGTCCTGATGTGCGTGAGCTCTTCGCGTAGCTGTGTATCCAGCGTAGCAGCGGCGCTCGCTAGCATCAATCGTTTGGTGAGCGCAAACGCGACAGGCGGGCCCGCCGCAAGTCTGCCAACGTAATCAGCAACACCCACCGCAAATTCGCTCTCCGCGTATAGCTCGGCGACGAGGCCAATGGACATCGCTTCGTTGGCAGACACGTCGCGACCCGTGAGCACGATCTCCATTGCCCGGGAATATCCCACGAGACGTGGAAGAAACCAGCTTAACCCGGCATCGGGAGAAAGGCCTCGTCTTACATATCCGGCCGTGCACTTTGCGCTTGCACTTATGAGGCGAATATCACAGGCCAGTGCGAGCCCGAAACCCGCACCGGCGGCTACGCCATTTATCGCGGCAATCACGGGCTTTGCACACTCGGTGACGCTTTTTACCCATCGTCCTACCCACAGGTAAGGATCGAGTCTCTCGCTGAGTGAACCCCTGTCGGTGTTGATCGGTTCGGACAGATCAAGACCGGCGCAGAAGGCACGTCCGCCGCCCGTAATGACAACTACGCGCACAGAATCCTGCGCTGCGGCGGTGGCGATGGCAATTGGAAGTTCCTGAGCGAGCACGGGGTTAACGGCGTTGAGTCGCTCAGGGCGATTGAGGGTAACTGTGCACACGCCGAATGCGTCAGTCCCGACTAAGAGATGCTCGAATTGATTCATGAATCGACACCTTCGAAATTGGTTCGGATATGTGCTGGTACGCAGCGAATATGGCTTGTAACCGTAACCTCCGATACCAATTGGATGCGCATTCGTCCTTGTTCGACTGCCGCACCCCATTACCATTCGAGTATGGTCGCAACAACATCTACCACCCCGTCCCCCCGTAAGCGCGCCGCAGCGCAGCCTTCCGAAGAGATCGCGCCAATTGCACGGTACGATGCCCTCGGCCGCACGGCGACAGAAACATGTCGGCAACATGAGCGCCGTTCGCGGCTCGTGGCGCTGGGCGTGACTCCGCTGGAGCTTGGATCATCTCAGCCCCTCGTCGACACATGCGACCTGGCGCTAGCCGAGTGCGTGCGTGAGGTAGACAAGGTGCTGGCTAAGACCCCCGCGTCGGACGACGCCGAGGTGAAGCAGGCGGCAAACAGGCTGTTTCTGTCGGCCAGAGATTACCTTCGACGGCATTCCATCGCCGAGAAAGCCACCCGACAGCTTCAACAGCATGATGTCGAAAAGTTTGGCGATCTGCACTCGGAGTACGAGTTGGAAGCGTCCGCGATGCTGGCACTTCGTCAGGCCGCGACGGCGTACGGCAAGTTGAGAGCCGACGCCAGGTAGTTAGGACAAGGTGTGTTGCTGCTGGGTACCGCTCTATTTTTGCTCGTCAGCACCGCCCGTCAATTCAAGCTCCAGAAGCTTGACGGACGGTTGGGGATCGCGGGTGAGATATACCTGCAGAGAGTTCACAATACAGGGCGCGTTTACCCTGAGCGATAGCAGTTCACGTTCGCTCGCCGCCGTTAGCGTCGGATAAAAACTCAGCGTGCAATGAGGCGTGAACCTGAAGCGGGCTGCCTTGAACGGGAGTCCGCATTTCGCAATTCGTTCATGCAATGTGCGCAGCGGACCGTGCGGGTCGAGTGGCAGCGACACGATGTCCGTCTGCATGAACCGATGTGGCGGGCCAAAAGGCAGCGACATTGGCGGTGTACTCGCTGCGATCGGCTCTAGCGCATCACGAATTTGTTCGACCGGTGTGTCGGTGGGGATGGAGCCCACTCCGGACGACCCGACCAACGTGAGATGCGGTGGTGTGAGTCGTGCGAGTTTAGGGTCGAACCGCTGCTGAATGAGGCGTATCAGCTCGCCCGCTTCACCTGGCAGTTCCGCAAGCACGAAGATGCCAAATGACGGAGCCATGGACGCAATGTACTGCACGACGTATGTTCGCCGCATGGGAGAAAACATGATTGTACTGCGAGAGTATGTTAACGAGGTGGAAGCGATGATCGCGAGGAGCGTTCTGGAAGCGCACGACATCCCGGCCATGGTATTGCGCGATAATGCAGGCGGCATGCTTCCGTCGATGGCCTATGTCTATCCCGTAAGGCTTGCAGTGCGCGAATCCGACCGGTCGTTAGCATTACATATTCTCGATTCTCCGTTTGCCGAATCCGATGATTTAGCCGAACAGCGCGAAGATCTTGACTCACCTGGCGCGCCCTAGGCCCGCACTGTGACAGTTGCGGTACATGAATTTCCGGCAACCAACGTCTAAACTACGCAAATGCTATCTATCGATTTATCTGGGAAACGTGCGCTCGTTGCGGGCGTGGCGGACGACGGTGGTTTTGGCTTCGCAGTTGCGAAGGCTTTTGCGGAGGCCGGCGCTTCGGTTTGCGTCGCCACCTGGCCACCGGCGCTCAATATCTTCTTCAACCTGCTCGAGCGCGGCAAGATGGACGAGTCGCGACGACTTGCAGACGGGAGTCTGCTAACATTCGAGCGCATCTATCCGCTCGACGCAGCGTACGACACCATGGGCGATGTGCCCGATGAAGTGCGTGAGTCGAAGCGCTACCGGGAGATTGGTGACTTCTCCATTCAGGGGCTCGCGGAGAGATTTACCGATGATTTTGGCGAACAGCCGGTTGATATCGTCTTTCACTCATTGGCCAACGGGCCCGAAGTAAAGAAGTCGCTTCTGGAAACGAGCCGTAGCGGCTATCTCACCGCTGTGGGGACGAGCGCGTACTCACTCGTTTCCATGGTGCAGCGATTCGGTCCGATGCTGCGGAGCGGCGGCAGCGTATGTTCGCTCACTTACATGGCCAGCGAACGCGTTATTCCGGGCTACGGCGGCGGCATGTCGTCAGCGAAAGCGGCGCTTGAGAGTGACACCCGCGTTCTTGCATTCGAGGCGGGGCGCGCGTACGGAGCGCGCGTTAACACCATCTCTGCAGGTCCGTTTCCATCGCGTGCGGCAAGTGCGATTGGAATCATCAACCAGATGGTAGAGTATTGCGCTGAAAACGCGCCCCTGCCGGAACAGCTGCAGGCATCGGAAGTTGGTAGCACCGCAGCATTTCTTGCGAGTTCACTTGCTTCGGGTATAACGGGCACCACGGTGTATGTCGACAAGGGATATCACTCCATGGGAATGGCAGTGCAAAAGGCCGTGGGAACAGAGCCCGTCGCGGGTTGATGGCACCGCTGAGTGGTTCGCTTGGAGTAAGAAGACTAGGAGGAATCAGGTGGTATCTGGTCAGCCTCACGCTCATCGTGGCGCTTCCATTGGCGCTCCTCAGTCTTGCACGAATTGCCACTCAGACATCGGAAGCACAGAAGGTTGCCAACCGCGAGGCACTGCGACTGGCGAGAGTCGTGTCGGCGCGCGTCGACGAACGAATCCGCACTGCTGACGCACTTCTTCTTGGATTGTCCGTTGATCTAACGATAGACAGGTCGCGACGCAGTGAGTTTGACTCATTGCTTGCTCGTACGCTGCGTATAACTCCAAACCGATACGCGAACCTGTACATCGCCGATTCAACCGGCACGCTGGTGGGGTCTGCGCAGCGAGTACGCGCAACGGGTGACACATCCGGTGCACTCAGTGCGCATCAATTCTTTGCCCGTGCGCGTGAAAACCGCAGCTACGTGGTGGGCGATCCGGTTCGTTCCTCGCTACTTCCCGGCAGCCCATGGATTGTGGCGCTAGCGCGGCCTATCCGCGACAGCAACGATCGTTTCATGGGAGTGGTGGGCGTTAGCTTGTGGCTCGACTCACTTGCAGATGTCGTGTCGACAAGCGATTTGCCGGGTACGCCGCAGATTGCGATTGTGGATACCACCGGTCTGGTCATTGCTGAATCAGCGAATCCGGATTCGATGACGCGGCCGAGGAGAATGTCATTTTCGCCCGCAAGTGACAGTGTGGGGGTGGGGCGCTTCACAGATTTCGACGGCGAGCTTCGCGTCGCCAGCTACACCAAGTCACAGTCTGCGCCCTGGCAGGTAAACGTCGGCCTGCTCCAGTCTGAAGCTACTGCGGCAGCCAGAAGTCGGAGAATGAATGACTTCCTCCTTTTCAACGTTACAGCGGGCTTGGCGATTCTGGTTGCGTGGTTGATGGCACAACAGATCGCGCGTCCCATAAGACGGCTAACTGAAGATGCCAATGCTCTCACCCGCGGCGTCACTGAGCATCGCACATCTGTGGGCGGTCCGCTCGAGATCCGTTTCCTGGGGGAGGCGTTCAATCAGATGGCGGACACCCTGCAGCGACGACACCTTGCATTGGCGGAGTCGGAGCGCAGATATCGTCTTTTATTCGACTCGAACCCGCTGCCCATGTGGGCATGGGACGCCGACTCGCGCGCGATTCTCGCGGTCAACGAAGCCGCCATTGAACACTATGGCTATGACCGAGACAAGTTTCTCTCGCTTGAGATTACCGATCTACTAGCCACATCGGAGCTGCCACGATTTCGGTCATTGCGGCTGCCGTTTCTCGAATCGCGTCAGGCGGCTGGAGTATGGATTCACCAGAGGGCTGATGGTACTCCGGTGGAAATGGAGGTTGTAACAACGAGCTCGCGAAGACTGGGTCGTGCAAGCTGGCTGTCGGTGGGAATAGACATTACCGCGAGGCGCGCGGCAGAACGCGCACTCAGCGCCAGTGAGGAACAGCTGCGTCAATCGCAGAAGATGGAAGCGATTGGTGCTTTTGCCGGTGGAATTGCGCACGACTTCAATAATCTCCTCACAGGTATGCTGGGCTACTGCGATCTGGCTCTTGGCGGCATGGAGTCGCAGCATGAGGCACAGGCCGATATCGAGGAAGTAAAGAATCTCGCGCTCCGCGGCGCCGATCTCACACGACAAATCCTGGCTGTAGGACGGAAACAGGTCGTGCAGCCAAAATACGTCGATCCGAACGAAGTCATTCGCGGCTTGATGGGATTACTGCGACGCGTAATCGGCGAGGATATAGCGTTTACAGTGAATCTCGCCGACAACTCGGGAAGCGTGTTCGTCGACGCCGGACAGCTCGAGCAGGTGCTATTGAATCTCGCAGGCAACGCCCGGGACGCCATGCCCACTGGCGGAACAATGCGGATTTCCACCTGCCAGGTCGATGAGCCTACGATTACTTCGGTTGGACTTTCGTGCGCCCAGAATTGGATTGAACTGTCAATAGAAGACACCGGCACCGGAATGAACGCTGACGTTCGCGAACGAATCTTCGAACCGTTTTTTACCACCAAGGAACGTGGGAAAGGCACAGGACTGGGCCTCGCACTCGCATATGCAATGGTCGCTCAGGCGGGTGGTGTCATCAGGGTTGATACTGAAACCGGAGAGGGGTCGACATTCCATCTTTATTTGCCACGCCACGAAGCTGCAGAAGCGACCGTTAAGGAAAAGTCGGACAACTCCGTAACACTTAGCGGCACCGAAACCATTCTAATCGCCGAGGACGAGGACAGTGTTCGCGCGGTTGCAACGGCCGCGTTGGCTTCCCGCGGTTACAACGTGCTTGCGGCGCCGAACGGGGAAGCGGCACTGAAACTCGCCGCCCAGTATCCCAATCAGATCCATCTGCTGCTCACCGACGTCGTCATGCCCGGCATCAACGGACGTGAACTTGCCGAAGCGGTGTTGCGTGAGCGGCCGGATATCAAGGTGCTGTTTGCATCAGGATACATGGAAGACGCATCGCTGTTGCGTGGTATAAGAGTTGACGAGCTTTCATTCGTGCAGAAACCATTTCTGCCATCGCAACTGGTGCGCCGTGTACGCTTACTGCTGGATGCATCAGTGGGTGCCTAGGTGCAAGCGTTTGCGCGCGTTGTCAATCGCTTTCCGTCACACCCGCTCTCATCGACGTGGAATGATGTTCAACAGCGATTGCTGGAAATTGTGGAACGCGGCGCGCCGCTTGGCCATACGCTCGACCGACTCGCGGCAGCCGTCGAGACACAACTTCCTGGTTCGATATGCACAATCCTGCTCTTTGATGCAGGTGAGGGCCGCTTCTGGAATGGCGCGGGGCCGACCGTGCCATGGGAGTTCATGCAGGCATTACATGGTGCATCCGTCGGCCCGGAAACTGGATCGTGTGGTAAAGCAGTATTCGATCGTGATCTTGTAGTTACAGCAGGTATTTCCACCGATCCGCTCTGGACCGCATGGAGCGCGCTCGCGTTGCGCTTCGATCTCCGGTCATGCTGGTCTCTGCCAATTGTCGATAGTCACGACAATGTCCTGGGTACCCTGGCTCTTTATCAGCGCAAGATCGCTGTACCTGATCACCGTCAGCTACACATCGCGAAGGACGCGGTGGTCATCGCCCGCATCGCCATCGGGCGGGCCCGTTCGGAAGACGTCATTCGTACAAACGAGAAGCGGAGGATGCTGGAGTCGTCGCAGGCCGATGTGGGTGCTGGAGATCGACCATCACCCGCCAGCGAAGTGGGCGCGCAACACGCACAGATTATTGATGGCGCACTTGACGTGATCGTTGCCATTGACGATTTGCATCGCATCGTTGTGTTCAATTCGGCGGCGGAACGAACTTTCAACGTACCCGCTTCCATTGCTGTCGGCTCACTGATCGATGAGTACCTTCCGCGGGAGCTACTCGAACGCTATCTCGTTACCTCTCCATCCCGCGGCATTCGAGTCGTTGATTCTGATGTCGCACACCACCCGGTGCCTGTGCGTATCGTACAGGGTGACGGCACTCCGCTCTCCATGGAAGCCACGGTTGCAAAAACAACTCGATCAGATGGCACGCTGCTGTCATTTTTTCTTCGGGATGTAGCGGAACGCGAGCAGAGTGAAGCACGACTGCGTCGATCCCAGAACATGGAATCGATGAGTAAGCTAACCGGTGGAATAGCGCACGATTTCAACAACCTGCTCACCACCATTCGCGCCAACGCGGAGCTGCTGCTCGATGATCTTCCATCCGGCCAGTCCCGCACCGATGCGGAAGAGATAAGGAGCGCCGCAGATCGTGCTGCATCACTCGTGCGACAGCTACTTGCCTTCAGTCGCCGACAGGTATTGCGGCCATCCGTCGTCGACCTGAATGTGGTTGTGCGTTCGGTCGCGCGACTTGTGCAGGGAGCATTGAGCGATGAGATCTCTCTGCGCGTTTCATGCACGGATGCTCCAGCGTGGGTTCTCGCCGATTCAAGTCAACTAGAGCATGTGGTCCTTAACGTCGTGATGAATGCGCGTGAAGCCATCCGCGCCGGTGGTACAATCGAGATCCTCACACGGGTCGCACGCTCGGATGAGATTCCAGGCGATGTGCGAGTGCGCACGGTAGAGGGAGTCTTGTCGAGCGCTGTCGTGTTGTCCATACGGGACAACGGTGTCGGCATGGACGAAAGCGTTCGCGAGCGAGCATTCGAGCCGTTTTTTACGACCAAGACAACTGCCAAGGGAGCTGGCCTTGGTCTGGCGATGGTGTACGGCATCGTCGAGCAGTCAAAAGGCACGGTATCCATCCAGAGCAAAGCCGGTAGCGGAACAACAGTCTGGGTTGTGCTGCCGCTTTCCTATCCCGCCTCGGATGAAGTCGACGATGGCGCTGCTGCCGATGGCGCTGCTGCCGATGGCGACGGGCGAGGCCATGGCACCATTCTCCTCGTGGAAGATCAGGACGCAGTTCGTGCCATTGTGAAGCGGGTGCTCACGGCGGCGGGATATCTCGTCGTGGAAGCTTCGACACCGGGCGACGCGCTGTCGCTCTGGAGATCGTCACGTGCAGCGGGCGCTAACATCGATGCCGTGGTGACAGATATGATCATGCCGGGACGCACAGGGCGCGAACTTGTTCAGGATATCCGGCTTGATCGTCCCGAGATTCCCGTCCTTTTCATGTCCGGTTACGTGGAGGGCGGCCTTACGCCGGGAGAGACAGGAGTGCATTCAGCGTTCATCGAAAAGCCGTTCACACCGCAGAAGCTTCTGACGTCACTGAGGGCGCTGCTCGAAACTCGCGTCGCTGTCTGAGCGATCACAACTCTCTGCCGTTGGGCGGCTAGAGATTGCTGCCAGGCGGCTCGCGTTTCGCACTCGACAACCTGCTTATGCTCATAATGCCCAACGCCGGGCCGATTGCGAGCATTGGAAACACCCAATGCCAGCCGAACAGCTTTACCAGTGGCGGAATAAGCTGAATCGTTATCGTCGTGAGTAGAAATCCGATGGACACTTGCAGTGTGAGTGCAGTTCCAACTGCATGTTGTGGCACGCTTTCAGTTACCAGAACACTGAACTGCGCGCTGTCCGCGATCACAAAGAATCCCCATACGAGTGCGAGCGGGGCGAGTATCCACCATGACGCACCCCAGGCGAAACCGATGGCGAGCGCGCAGCTTCCGCTAACCGCCATTGCGACTGTAACCAACCTTGCGCGACCTACCCTGTCGGCAACCAGGCCTCCCCATACGCACCCGATGCCGCCAACGGCGATAACGCCGAACCCGATGAGCGACGCGATTCGCGAATTCGCGGCGGCACCTGTTCTGGCGGCGTGCGCAACGTCGCTTGCGATGAGAAATGCCGGAATCCACGTCCAGAATGAATACAATTCCGCCATATGACCGAGGTATCCCCCGGTCGCGAGTCGCCAGCGTCGGTCTCCCAGTACATCGCGCACAAGTGCAGCTGAAAACGGTCGCGCCGGAAAGCTGTATTGGCCGTCGCGATAGCCGCTCAAGATCAGCAGCGAAGCCGTTGCGGCGAACACCGACGCAATAATTGTTATCGTGGTGACACTGATATCCGGCACAGTACCGGCGAGATACGGCAGCGCCTTTCCAACCGTCAGTGCGCCCACGATCGTTCCCACCGCAAAACCTCGACGTGCGCGGAACCACGTGGAAGCCATCTTCATGGCCGGCGGATAAACGCCAGCGAGACATAACCCCACTGCGAAGCGGGAAGAAATCGCGACCCAATAGTGGTCGGTGTAACCAAGCGGAAGATTGCACAGAGCGCCGCCAAGAGCCGCTACGGCAAAGAGAATCCTGGATGGAACGATGTCGGCCAGGTTGAGGAACGCGCTGGTTGCAGTACCAACCACGAATCCAAGTTGCACAGCGGTGGTAAGCCAGCCCACCTGTGACGTCGACAAGTTCCACTGCTCGGCCAGTGCTGGCCCGGCACTGCTGCCGGTAAACCACAAGGACATACCCAGGAGTTCGGCGAATGCGAGCAACGAGAGTACCCGCCATCGTGCGGGATCCCGTTCGACGTCCGGGCGGGTGTCAGAAACGTTTACGGAGCCTGTATGTTGATTTGATGACGAATCTTGCCTGTTGGACACGAGCATTAATCTGCACCATCGCACTTGCTGCTGCGCCCGGATTGGCATCCGCGCAGGAGCATGCTCCAGACGCCCGCACCACCGCCCTTACGACAGCAGCGCTGGCTTCGACGAGTGTAGTGCTCTTTCCCTTCGATGCACGCATTGCGCGCTGGTCACAGCGTGAAGCGCTGCACCGATTTACCGTGGTCGACCGTGGCTTTACGACGGTAGAGTGGATTGCCGGGCCCGGTAGCTACGCGCTCGTTGGCGCAACATACGTGATCGGCCGCGTTGCCCATGAACGCCGCACCTCCGATGTCTCGCTGCACACCGGCGTCGCGATGCTCGCCGCCGGCGGCGTCACGCAGGTGCTCAAACGAACGCTGGGCCGAGCTCGACCTTATGTGGTGCATGATACCAATTCGGGAAACTGGAAGCTGTTCCGAGGATTCCGCGAACTTCGCGGCGGAGACTACCTGTCGCTTCCATCGGGACATGCCACGACTGCGTTTGCCCTCGCCAGCGCGCTGAGCAATGAGTTGAGCTACGAAGATATCGCGCATGCTGGTGCCATTCGGCCCGTTTTGTACGTGGCTGCGTCAACGGTGGCTGCCGCCCGCGTTTATCACGACCGACACTGGGCGAGTGATGTGATGATGGGAGCAGCCGTCGGCTACGCTACGGGCCGGCTGGTCACTCGGTGGGAGCATCGTGACAGGAAGCGCGCGAACGAAAGCGGCGCTGCGATTGCAAATTTTTCTGCAATCACAACGCCGTCTCGAACTCTCCTTTCAGTTACCCTGCCCTTCCCTCGGCGCGACCACGATTAGTGGGGCGCGACGACGATTAACGGGGCGCGAACAACGTTTCCGATGGCCGGA
>JBBSTN010000011.1:0-25574 GCA_038235845.1 Gemmatimonadales bacterium
AACTTTCTCTTTCCAACTGCAGGTAGATGAATGAGCGCAGGTCCGCTTGACCCGATTCCTCTGGTGGTGGGTGTAGACGGTGGCGGCACACGTACGCGAGTTGTTCTTGCTGATGCGAATGGCGTGGAGCTGGGGCGCACCGAAGGCGCCGCCAGCGCGCTGATGCCGGGGCAGGAGTCGGCTGCAGCCGATGTAATTCGCGCGCTTATCATCGACGTGCTGGCGATCGCCGAACGGATCGAAACGCGGCCTTCTGTGTGCGTGGTGGGAGTTGCGGGTGCGGGTCGCGAACGCGCTGCTCAGGCCCTGTGGTCCGCTCTGGCTTCGCGAAGGGTCGCGGACGACGTGTCGGTTCAAGCCGACGCAACCATCGCACTGGACGATGCATTCGGCGACAAGGCCGGCATGTTGTTGGTGGCTGGAACGGGCTCGGTGGCATTCGCCCGAGCGCCCGACGGTGCGCTCGAGCGATGTGGCGGCTGGGGCCCGTTTATCGGCGACGAAGGCAGTGCGGCATGGCTGGGCGCACGCACCTTGAGCGTTATAACGGCAGCCCAGGACGGTCGCGAACCGGAAACTGCGCTGACGGGTGCCGTTCTCACCACGCTCGAGCTGGAGTCGTTGGACGAGTTGATCCCATGGGCGTCGGAAGCAAGCCGGGCGGAGCTGGCCGCGCTTGCACCGGTGGTCACTCACGTGGCCGCAACGGGAGATCTGCGCGCGAACGCGCTGGTGAGCCTGTGTGTCGAGGAGCTGCTGACTCACGTCCGCACTCTTGCACGCAGATGCTTCGTAGACGAACGAGCGGCCATACCTCTCGCTCTATCGGGGGGCCTGCTCAGCAAGGGCTCGCTTGTACGCAAACGTCTCGAGCAACGGCTGAGAAGTGCCGTTCCGGGTGCGACGGTGCATCCCGAGGAGGTGGACGCCGCACGCGGCGCCGTTCGACGAGCGCGTCGGCTACTGGGTGTAGAGGTTCAATAGCCGGCGATTGGAGGCGGCTGGGTGTGCGGCGGCGCGTTCGCGATGCGCGATGATGCGATAGCGGACGATAGCGGACAGCGTTGTCGTCGTGATGACAGGCTGACGCTCGGCGGGTAAACAGCTTTCGCCTGGGTTGAGCTTTCAGCGCCGGCTGTGAGTGCGAGCACGAGCGGCGCTGGCAGCTGCGCGCATATAAGCGGGATTGTTTGTCTTCCTCGACTCATCAGCGCGCTGTGCGATCAGCTGTAAGCCTCCAACGATGCTGGCGCTCGTGCTGGTAGCCGACGCTGACAGCTCAACCGGTCGCCATCTCCGGGAAAATCGCCCAAGGCCCGTAAGCTGACAGCGGACGGCTACAGACTTTCGCTCGATGCACTCACTCCAACTGTGACGAGCGGAGCTCGCCAATTAATTAACTACGCTAGATCACCGCTGTCGCCAGTTCGGACTCGGGTGCAACCACCAACTCACCCTCCCAGCGGGCCATCACGGCGGTTGCAAGACAGTTACCAACCAGGTTGATCGACGTTCGTGCCATGTCCATCACCGCGTCGACGCCAAGTATCAGGCCAATCGCTTCGAAGGGCAAATTGAACTGCGCAAGCGCACCCGAAAGAATCACCAGCGAGGCGCGCGGAACCGCCGCAACGCCCTTGGACGTGAGCATGAGTGTCAGCATCATCAGCACCTGCTGACCAATCGTCATATCGATTCCGCCCGCTTGCGCTGCGAACACAGACGCAATGGCAAGATAAAGCGTCGACCCGTCGAGGTTGAACGAATATCCAGTTGGTAAGACAAACGCCACGATGCGTTGCGGTACGCCGAATTTCTCCATGGCTGTCATGGCCTGTGGGAACGCCGCCTCGCTCGACGCCGTGGAGAATGCAATCAGCCATGGTGTCTTCACCGCCATCCAGAAACGCCTGATGGGAATGCGTGCAAGCATGGCCACCGGAACAAGAACGATGATCACAAAGACTATTAATGCCGCGTAGAGCGTACCCACCAGCTTCGCGAGATTGAGCATTACGCCCAGACCGCTGTTACCGATCGTGACCGCGATGGCGGCGCCAATTCCAATTGGTGCAAAAACCATCACCAATCCGACGAACTTGAACATCACGTCGCTCAGCGCCTGAAGCCACGTGAGCATTACCGTTTTCGATGGGCCTTGAACTCTCGACAGTGAAACAGCAAAGAGAATCGCAAAGAACACCACCTGCAACACCTGATTCTCGGCGGCTGCAGCAAAGAAGCTCGACGGGACCGTATGCTCAAGCACGGAGCCCCATGTGGGGGTTCTGGTTGCGAGCTGTTGAAACTCCTCGGTGCTTGCGGCTGCCGCGAGGTTCACGCCCACACCAGGCTTGACGAGATTCACGGCTACCAGACCAATCACCAACGCCGCAGTTGTGACAACTTCAAAGTAGATGATCGAGCGAAACGCGAGCTTCCCAACCCGCTTCATGTCGTCACCATGACCCGCGATACCAACAACCAGTGTTGCAAATAGCAGTGGCACTATCAGCGACTTTATCATCGAGATGAAAATCGTCGCAAACGGCTTGAGCGAGACTGCAAAGCCTGGAGCGAGCCATCCAAGAAGCACACCAACCACCATCGAGATTACAACCCAGCTTGTAAAACCAATGCCGAGGAAGCCTTTCTTAGCAGGCGAGTCTGGCGTTTCGCTCAGCGATGCATGGTGCGCCATCGTGTCCCGAGTAGAATTGTTTGAGCTGAGTGCTGCGGTAGAGTTGTTTGAGCCGAGCGATCCGGTCAAGCTGTTTGAGCTTAGTGATCGAGACGGGCTATCTCATCGTTCGCCTGGCGCGGATGCCTAAGCACCGAGTTGCGATATCCGTAAGTGAAATAGAGTGCAAGACCAATCGACATCCAGACTGCAAATGCGATCCACGCGCTCGGCGGAAGTCCGCGCATCACGAACACGCATGCCCCCGCGCCACCCAGCGATACGAGCCAGATAAAGCGAACGCGAAACGGGCGCGGACGCTCCGGTTCGCGAATTCGCAGTACCAGCACGCCGATGCAGACGACGGCAAAGGCCGCCAGAGTGCCGATGTTGGTGAGGTCGTAGGTGGCCGCATCGTTGGCCACAAGCGCTCCCGTTGCCACCGCGACACCAGTGATGGTAGTCGTGACATGTGGCACTCGCGTCTTCGGATGAAGCTTGGCGGCAAAACGCGGGAGCAAGCCGTCACGGGCCATCGCGTAGAAAATGCGTGGCTGACCGTACTGGAACACGAGAAGCACCGCAGCCATGGAGACGACGGCGCCGGCAGACACGATCCAGCTGGCAGTGGAAAGACCGGCGATGGAAAGTGCGCGTGCGAGTGGATCACTGGCGGCGAGCTGCTGATAAGGCACCAATCCGGTCGCGACAAAGCCAACGATAACGTAGATCACGGTACAAATCGCGAGACCACCAAGAATGCCGCGCGGAAGATTGCGCTGCGGATCCTTTGTTTCTTCAGCCGCCGTAGATATCGCGTCAAAGCCGATGTAGGCAAAGAACACAATCGCTGCACCCTGGTGAATACCCCGAAAACCGTTTGGCGCAAAAGGCTTGTAGTTCTCGGGATCGATGTGCATTCCACCCACCACAACGAACAGCGTGAGCACGAGCAACTTGATCACCACCATGATGTTGTTTGCCCGGGAGCTTTCCTTGACACCCTGCAAAAGCAGCACGGTTATGGCGGCAACAATTCCAAATGCAGGCAAATTTATGAGAATCGGAATACCGGCAATTCGCGGAGCGGCGTCGAGCAGCGAGTGCACTGCGGGGTCGCTGCTCGACGTAACAACCCAGTAACCATGCGTTATCCAACCCGGCAGGTCGATTCCGAACCCTGACAAAAGCGAATTGAAATATCCCCCCCACGCGATGGCCACCGCGACGTTGCCAACGGCGTACTCAAGTATCAGCGCCCAGCCAACAATCCACGCCACGATTTCGCCCAGCGTTGCGTACGAGTAAGCGTACGCACTGCCTGCTTGCGGAATCATCGATGCAAGCTCGGCGTAACAAAGTGCGGCCAGGCCACACACTGCGCCAAGCAACACGAACGAAACCACCAGTGCCGGTCCTGCTCCGTATCGGACGATCGTCCCGTCAGCGAGCGTCTCTCCAGCGGCCGCCGTACCGAGCGAAGAAAAGATACCGGCGCCGATTACCGCACCGATCGCAAGCATGACAAGATCGCCCGCGCCAAGCGTGCGACGCATACCCGAATCCATTTCATGTTCGCTCAGTATTGGCTTGCGGTCGAGTAATCCCATTTGTGCCTGGAAGGGGTGGGTTTCGGACGACCGTTAGATAAACATCGGTGCCAGCACGAGGGTAATGGTCGACAAAAGTTTGATCAGGACGTGCAGAGATGGGCCTGCGGTATCCTTGAACGGATCGCCAACTGTGTCGCCAACGACTGCGGCCTTGTGCGCTTCGGATTTCTTTCCACCATACGCGCCCGTTTCGATGTACTTCTTTGCATTGTCCCAGGCACCGCCGCCGTTGTTGAGGAAACCCGCCATGAGAATGCCCACTACAGTCGCGATCATCAGGAACCCGGCAACGGCCTCCGCACCCAAGTGTTCGTCTGCACCACCGAGGTACTTGAAGATGAGACCAACACCTATTGGAAACGCGAGCACGAGTGCACCAGGGAGTACCATTGCCTTCAGTGCGCCAACGGTAACGATGTCAACACAGGCAGCGTAGTCGGGTTCTTCTGTGCCCAGCATGATACCCGGCTTTTCCTTGAACTGGCGACGCACTTCGGTGATAACGCTTTGGGCAGCCTTGGATACCGCGGTCATCGCAAGCGATGAGAACCAGAAGACAAGCATGCCTCCAATCAAGGCGCTCACGAATACCTGTGGCTTGCTGAGATCAACGTGCAGCGTCTGGCCGGTGTAGTTGCGCACCTCATCGAGATATGCCGAAAAAAGCAGGAAGGCTGCGAGCGCCGCCGAACCGATTGCGTATCCCTTGGTAAGCGCCTTCGTGGTGTTGCCGACTGCGTCGAGTCTGTCCGTCTTGTTGCGAATGGCCTCCGGCTGACGTGACATTTCGACGATACCACCGGCGTTGTCAGTGATCGGGCCGAACACGTCCATCGCGAGTATGTAACCGGCGGTGCCGAGCATGCCCATCGTTGCGACTGCGGTTCCGAACAAGCCACCCGCTGGTGCACCGTCGATGATGATCCCGCTCGAGCGGCCAAGCATGAAGCTGGAAACAAGCGCGATTGCGATCGTGAACACCGGCAGCACGGTCGATTCCATTCCAACTGCCAAACCCATGATGATATTCGTCGCGGGCCCTGTCTGCGACGCATCGGCAATAGACAGCACCGGACGATAGCGATACTCCGTGTAGTACTGTGTTATGAACACAAACGCGATTGAGGTTACTATTCCGATCATGCCGCAACCGAAGTACGCCATCCATGCGTCGGGAGCCGCCGGTGTGACAAGCAGCCATTTGCAGGCAAAAAAGAACACGACGCTCACGAGCGCCGCCGTGATGTAGTAGCCACGGTTCAGCGCCTTCATGGGATCGGCATCTTCGGTAGTGCTGACGGACATGACTCCGACTATCGAGCAAAGCAGTCCAAGCGCGCCGACTACGAGCGGAAACAGGATGCCCGCAATACCAAACGACTCGTAGAGCAGCACGCCAAGAATCATCGCACCGATGTTCTCGGCGGCCGTTGACTCGAACAGGTCGGCACCACGACCTGCGCAGTCGCCCACGTTGTCACCAACCAGGTCGGCAATAACCGCTGGGTTTCGGGGATCGTCTTCCGGAATGCCCGCTTCAACCTTGCCCACAAGGTCTGCACCAACGTCTGCGGCTTTGGTGTAGATACCGCCACCCAGCTGTGCAAAAAGTGCCACGAACGATGCACCAAATCCGTAGCCCACAATCAGGAACGGGATTCTGGTCGCCCAGGTATTCGCGTCGACCCCGCTCGGCGCGAGCATCGACATGATGGCGAAAAGTCCACCGACGCCCAGCAGGGACATTGACACGGTGAACAGGCCGGAGACAGCACCTCCCCGAAGGGCGGTCTGGAGCGCGGCATTAAGCGATGTCCTTGCTGCCGAGGCTACGCGGATATTTGTGCGGATGGAGACCCACATTCCCATGTATCCTGCGATACCGGACGAAAGCGCTCCAAGGAGAAACGAAAACACAATGAACATCGCAAACACCATCGGGTTGCTCACCGGATCGGTGGGGTGTGGCGTTCGCAACATTCCATATCCCACCGCGAGTACAACCGCGACGAGCACCGCAAGAATGGCAATCGTTCGATTCTGTCTTCGCAGATACGCTTCTGCACCAACCTGAATGGCGTTGGAGATCTTCTGCATCTCCGGTGTTCCCCGGTCGCGGGCCAGCACCCAGCGCGCCAGAAAAACGGCAAAAATCAGCGCAAGGATACTTCCGCCAATGATTATTGACAACAGGAGGGACTGCGTTGGAATCATGATGGAGTCGATTGATCGGTCAGAAACAGCGTGGAGTTAGCGCTGTAGGGAGCATTCCCCTGGAATGAGTCCGGGGGCGAGGGCGAGGGCGATACAACCACATTCAATTGTTCGATGTGCTTTGGCAACGGCGAACCAAAGTCGAATTGACCGCTCAAGCTACTGGTATGCACACAGTGTAGCCAGAGCACATGGGCGACGTTATCGCCGGCAAATGCTAATCGCGGAACTTGTTTAAGGAATCAGCTGCCATTTCACGCAGCTTTATGCGCTCTACAGGTACTCGAGGAGGAAGGCGCAGGTCTGTCGAGTGTCGGAGCTGCTTCGATTAAAGACCAATAGACCCTAGAGGATGTAGGTAAGTTCGGCCTTACCTCTAACCGGAACTCCAAGTCCATTGACAGCCGGACGAAACCGAATGGCGGCGAAGGCCTCGCGCAGCTTGCGATTGTAGTTGCCGTCGCGGGTTTGTGTAAACTGCAGGTCCAGGACTCTTCCAGTGGAGTCGACATCAAAGATCACCACAACGGTGCCCTTGGCCTTGGATGGGACTGGAAGGGGTGGCAGAAACAGCTCAGTGGGCGATGGCGGGTAGATTGTGCCGGGGCCGCCACCGGTGCCAGCTCCGACGCTTGTTCCCTTGCCCGTACCCACTCCGGTGCCAACGCCGCCGCCACTACCTGCCCCCGATCCGGCACTGCCATCTGTACCAGACCCGCCGCCAGTGCCTGCAGTGGCCGATTTGACGTCGGCGCCGGCGGCTGCCGTGACGTCTGGCTGGGGCTTGGCCTGTGGCGCGGGCACCGGCGGCGGCACGATGGGCGGCACGATCGGCTTAACCTCTGGTGGCTTGATTTCGGGCGGCTTTACCAGAGGAGGAATTACCGGCTGGGTGACCTGCGGAACGGGCGTTATGCGCACGTAGTCCAGGCGCTCCACCTTGGACCCGCCGCTACCGCGATTTCCGCCGCCACCGCCACCTGCCGGACCGGTCCCACCGGCGCCCAGGATTTCCCGCACTAGCTCCGGCGAAGTGAACGGGACGATAAAGAGCAGTATGACGAGAATGTGCAGAAGAACGGCCAGCAGAAAACTCACGACCCGCCGTTGACGCCCCATTGGAATACCAATGGGTGGCCGGTAACGTGGACGTTCCACCCGCTCTGTATGTGGCGGACCGGTTGGATCGGCGCGCGGTGGCTGAGCCATTCAGGACTGGTTGAATTCAAGATAAAAAGGTACGGCGGACAACCCTTTAAAAGGGCGCCCGCCGTATCGGACACAAAAAGCCCGAGTGAGTTCCGCTCTCAGCTATTGCGAACAGCTCTGAACAGCGCTAATACGAGCCAGAACAGCGAGTTGCGATTACTTGGGCGGAACACCGATGACTTTAACCCCTGCGCCACGAGCCTGGTCCATTGCCCAGACGACGCTTGAATACTTCACCATGGTATCGCCCTTTACAAAGATGATCTTGTCAGGGCGGCCGTCGTAAATTTCCTTGAGACGATTTAAGAGATTCTCTCGGGTAATGTCGTCTTTGTTGATCATGAACTTGTCATCCGGCATCACCGAAAGCACGATCTGATCGGGATTCGGATTGCTCGGAGTCTGCACAGGGTTCGGATCTGGCAGCTGGGTGTCGATGGCCTTTCGACTCAGGGGAATGATCATCATGAAGATGATGAGCAGTACCAGGAGCACGTCGATCATCGGCGTGACGTTCATATCGTTACTCAGATTGCTGCTGCCATCCGGTACGGACATGGACATGTTATTTGTCTCCCGAGGACTTCACCAGCACGTGATCGCTTTCGATAAGCGATTCCGTATTGGGCCGTTGATCGGTTATCAGAGCCGCCACCGTGACCCCGTTCTTCGCGAGCAGGTCGAGCGCGTCTACAACCTTGAGATACTGCAGATCCTTGTGCGCCTTGACGTACATGATCTTGTCTTCCGTGCGCACCTCATAGATCTGCCGAACCAGCGTGGCCAGGTCTTCGTTACGAACGGGCTTTTTGTTCAGATAATATCTGCCTTGATCGTCGATGCCCAGCACCTGATCACCATCAACCTCTGGATGAGGCTTGAGATTCTGCCCTTCGGGCGGAACCGCGGTGAATCCCGCATTGATTTGCGGAATCGTGATCATGAAAATGATCAGGAGCACGAGCATGACGTCGATCATGGGCGTGACGTTCGGTTCGGCTTTTACGCCTGCGCCTCCGCCTGTGCTCATTCCCATCGCGTCACTCCTCTCTTTAAGTCAGGCGGTGGCGCGCCAGTCAGCGCGCTCACCGCAGAACTGAAGTCGAATTACTGGGAAATCGCGCCTGTGGACGACGCGGTGTTGAATTCTCTCGTGAAACGTGAGCGGCCAAACTCGCCGGACACGCCTTTGATGAGATAGTCGATCATTTCCTTCGACGTGTACGTCATCTCGGCCGTCAGATTGTCGATCTTGGTCTGGAAGTAGTTGAACGACCACACCGCCGGAATGGCTACACCGATACCAAATGCAGTCGTGATGAGCGCCTCGGCGACACCTGCTGCGATGGCCGTGATACCACCCGAGCCCGACGAAGCCATACCGGTAAACGAGTTTACGATACCCATCGTCGTTCCGAGCAGTCCAACGAACGGTGCGGTTGCACCAACCGTTGCGAGCACGCCCAGTCCACGCTTGAGGTCGACGACCGTCATTAGCATTTCACGCTCGACGGCGCGTTCGGCAGAATTAATGTCGGAAACCGTTACCGAGCCGTCCTGAATGAGCGGACGAATTTCGGAAAGCGCACCGCCGAGAACACGAGCGACATGCGACTTCTTGTAGCCCTCGGCGAGCTTGATTGCCTCGATAAGGTTGTCCTCTTCGAGAAACTGCGAAAACTCGGGTGCGAACTTGCGCGTTTCAGCCTGCGCTTTTCGCATTGTCCACCACTTGGAAATGAGCACGGTGGTGGAAAACGCCGACATGAAAGCAAGTGTGAATACGATGCCTTTGGCAAAGTAGCCCATCGACTGGTACAGCTCCATCATGGACATGTTCATAAATCAAGATCTCCAGGGATTGAAGAAGAAGAGGGACTAACGGTTCAGTGAGAACTGGAACGGCTGCTGCACGAGCTGCTTCACCTTCTTTCCACCCACTTCTGCAGGTAGAAATCGCATGCGCTGAAGCGCATTTTTTACCGCTGTTTCGAACAGGGCGTTGTCAGACTTGAGCGCCTTGAACGTGTTCATTTCGGCTTTGCCCGAGGTGTCTACCACAAACTGAGCGAGAACCGATCCTTCAATGCCAGCAGAACGGAGCATATCAGGATAGGATGGACCGGCTGTTCCCGGCGCCATTGCAGCAGGCTTCTCTACCTGGAAATCGAAATAAGGCTGGTCTCCCTGGGGGACCGGAGCCGTTCCTCCCACTACACCCTTCGCGATTCCACCCTTGACTCCCTTTCCGCTGAAATCGGCCTCGTCGGTGATCTTCTTCGACAGATCGATGTCAGGTATAACGTCCGGGATATCAATCGGCGCCTGCAGTACCTGGAATCCCTTGGGTGGTGGAGGTGCCACCACAACATCCGGTGGCGGAGGTGCCTTCTCGGGCTCGGGGGGCTTGGGCTCATCCTTTTGGACCTCGACAAAGTCGACCTTCTCGACCTTTGTCCTGTCGTCCACGATGCCAGCGTTGGCGGTTAAAACGACCGCGCCAACGATGATGACACCGTGCACTATGATGGACGCCAGTGAACCACCAAAGCGTTTTTGTTTCTTGGCCTTCGATTCGATCAGGTTGTTGAACATCTCGCCTGGTCCGGGTTCGAGTAACAGTGTCCGCGAGTTTTGCGGCCTAAAACCGTCTTATCGATTCTACCATGTGAGCATGAAGGAGCAATAGAGAAAACATTAGGATCACATTAATACGCACCCGGTACCGACTATCACAAAAGCTCACCGGCGGTGCTCAAAACGCTATTCCTGACGATCGAGAAGGAATCGAAACGGAAGCTGTACCCTCTGGCGAACCTTCCGGCCGCCATACTCAGCCGCCCGGAAACGGTACTCCGGCAAAACTCTTCGCACGGCGGCTTCGAACGCTACTCGATCCGTTCCGGTCAACCGCACGGAGGTCATGTCAGCACGGCCCAGTGTATCAACCACGAACTCGGCCATGAGGTCGCCGGCTACGCCCGCGTCACGGAGCGACGGCGGATATACCGGAGCCGGGGCGCCTGGTGAAAGCGCCACTGAACGGTCGACCTGGAATTCGCTGAACACATCGCCGCTGGTAAGCCCGTCGGCGCGCGACCCGTTCACCCCCACCCCCCCGGATCCGACCGAGGATCGCGAAAAATCAATGTCGGGACGAGCGATGACGCCCGCGTCGATTTCAAGCACAAGGTCGGGAATGACGACCGGCGCGATGAACGCCGGCGCGAGCGGAACCGTCTGAACACTCGAAGCTGTATTGGAGGGCCGAGCTGGCGAAGACGTCGTCGCATCCACGGGCGGTGGCGGGGTCTGTCGCGCAAAAAAGATCTTCTCCGGCACGCTAGCATGCCCTGTCACTGCTGCGTTTGCAGTAAGCGCGACGGCCGCCGCGATAATAGCCGCGTGAATGGCGATGGCAGCAAAGGATGAACCGCGCCGCGATTGTGTCTTCGCCCTCGACTCCAAAAGTTTGTCAAACATTGAGCGCTCCGCCATCAGGGTTGTGCGGGCGGTCACGCGACTCGTGACCATTCGCGAACTCAAGCTGACGAGCGTTCGTTACCGGCTGATATGTATTCGCTGATGAAGCGATGAAGGCTTGGTTAACAGACGGTTAACCATTCATTGCGCCTTCATTACTTCCAGCGCGCTCGTCGACTTCGTCGCCGTCCACAACGACGTCAGGCGACGGCGCCAATGGCAATGTGGCTGTAAACGTTGTGCCTCTTCCCAAACGCGATTGAACCGTCAGCGTGCCGTCATGTGCCTGTGCAATCCACTGACAGATTGCGAGGCCGAGTCCGAATCCGCCTCGCTCAGATGCGCGCGACCTTACTCTGTCTGCGCGCCAGAAACGTTCGAAGATGTGGGGTACGTCCGCAGCCGCAATCCCGATACCCGTGTCACGAACCGTAAGCGATACTGCGGCGCCGGAGCTCACGAGATTTATCTCCACGCGTCCGCCACGTGGCGTGTACTTGATGGCATTCGTCACAAGATTCAGAAACATCTGACGGAGACGAGTGAGGTCGCCAAGTACCTCAGCATCCTCGATGACCGGAGCGTCGATGGTAAGGTGTGCGTCTTCACCCAGGAGTCTGGCGGTTTCCACGACTTCACGAGCGAGCGCACCCAGTTCAACTGACTCGCGATACAAATCGAATCGACCTTCATCTGCACGTGCCAGTGTAAGTAATGAATCAACGAGATCGGCCATGCGCGTGAGCTGTTGGAGCGCCTCCTCCAGAGAAACCGCCTGCTCCACCGGTGTGAACACCGGCGACATGGCACGCTCAACATCCGCTCGCATTACGGTAAGGGGAGTCTTCAGTTCATGACTCGCATCTGCAGTAAATCTTCGCAGTGCACCAAACGATGTTTCCAGTCGCTCAATCATGGCATTGAGCGTGGCCGACAAGCGGGCCAGTTCGTCTCCCGCTGCGCCGATCGCTAGTCGACGGTGTAGCGAACGACCGTCGGTGATCGCTTCCACCTGGTCGATGATACGGTCGATGGGCCGAAATGCTCTTCCAGCAATGAAGTATGCAAACATGACTGATAGCGCCAGCAGGAGAGGCGCTATCAGAAACATCGTTGCTATCAGTTCGTTGGGAGCAAGCTTTGCAGGCTGAGTGCTAACACCCACCCATACGCGGTCGATTCTCGAGCCGAATTTGGCCAGGGGACGCACTGCAAGCAGTAGCTCCACATCGCGCAAACTCACCATCTCCGAGCGCTGCGTTATGGGCATTGCCTGCGCGATACTGTCCAATAGCCCAATATCTTCGATGCCGAGTTGATTGACGATGTTGGAACGATAGAGCGAGTAACCGCGCTGGTCTTTGAGTAAGACATAATCCGGCAGAACATCCAGAAGAGACCGGAGCGCGTTGGAAACTTCCGAACCCACCTGTTCATCGGGAGTAATTACCAGCGGCTGTCGTGTCACCTGACCGGCAGCGGCGACGATACGAATTGTCTGCTCCACTTCAGCTTGAACGCGCTCGTCGAGTTCGCGTAATACCGACACGCGCCGAACCGACAGCAACGCCAGCGCAAACAGAAGAAGCGTCGTGGAGAGCGCTAGCGTGTAGGCCAGCGTCAGGCGGGAGCGTATCGAACCCACGATCATCCTGCTCTAGCCACGAATCATGTAGCCTACCCCTCGCACAGTAGTGATCAGCTTATGTTCGCTCCTCGCATCGAGTTTCTTGCGAAGATGATTGATCACCACGTCAACAATGTTCGTCCCCGGGTCGAAGTGATAGCCCCACGCGTACTCGGTAATGAGCGTTCGACTCATCACCCTGCCGCTGTGCCGCATGAGGTACTCGAGTACCGAAAACTCCTTGGGCGTAAGCTCGATGAGTTCCCCATCCCGCTTTACTTCACGCGTTCCCTGATCGAGTTCGAGATCAGCAACCCGTAGCATGGGAGAGGCAAGTGCGCGTGGACGGCGCCCGAGTGCTTCCACCCTTGCAAGCAGCTCTTCGAATGCAAACGGTTTCGTGACATAGTCATCTGCGCCAGCACGAAGAGTCTCGACCTTCGCGTCAACTGCATCCTGCGCAGTCAACACGAGAACAGGACGCTCAAAACCCTTGGCGCGAAGAGAACGCAGAACATCGAGACCGCTCCGACCGGGAAGTCTCATGTCGAGAACAACAAGATCATACGGTTGCGTGAGCGCCATGCGTTCGCCGTCGGCTCCGTTGATCACGAGATCAGCCTGCCATCGCTGTTCCTCGAATCCCCGGCGTACAAACTCACCCACTGTGGGATCGTCCTCGATCACCAGAATTTTCACCGCGCTATCTCTGTATTCATAGATGCACTCTCTGAGCGACTGGTCGACGTACCCTGCGATCGATTAGTGCCGTCGGTGTTAGCTGTTGGAACTGCTCGCTCAACGGGGCGGCTGAACCCATGGAGTCGGATTTTCCGATACAGTGTTTTCGGCGAGATATCAAGCGCCAATGCTGCTTTTCCCTGATGCCAACCGCTCTGCCGGAGCGCGGCTGCAATGTGCCTCTTCTCCATGTCGGCGAGAGTCATTGTCGGAAACAGCATCAGGGACTGCGATTCGATGATGTCTCCATCGGTGATCATCATGGCTCGATCGAGAACGTTGTTGAGCTCACTCACATTTCCCGGCCAGTCGTAGCTTTCAAGTGCAGCAGCGGCTTCCGCGCTCAACGAGAACTTGCGCCCGCTCAAACCGCAGCGCGAAAGATGGGCCTCGACCAGCAGTGGGATATCAACGGCTCGCTCACGGAGAGGTGGAAGCGAAAGCGAGATAGCAGAAAGATGATGTAACAGCTCGTTGTTGAATGCGCCGCCTTCCGCGAGGCGCTCCGTATTGACAACCGTTGTGGCAATGATGCGCGCGTCCACTTCGTACACTCTCGATCCATTGATGGCGGAGTAGGTACCACTCGACAACGCGCTGACGAGCGCATTTTGCGCCTCGAGATCAAGAACATCCACGTTTTCGAGCAGCAGCGTTCCACCCGCGGCGAGCTCGATTACACCCGGCATTTCATGATCTGACGCGTTCTCGGTTGTCGCTCCACTTACTCCAAACAGCTGCGCGCATGCATCTGGCCGGCCATGCGAGTCAGAACGTAATGCGACACAGTCGAGTATAACTAACGGTCCGTGCGGATTAGCACCTTCACGATGCATCAGGCTGGCGCAATGTGTCTTTCCCGTGCCAGGCTCGCCCACGATCAAGGCGGGGGATGTGAAGCTGGACACTCGCTCGAGTAGCGTCTTCACCGCAATCAGTGGTGCGTATTGCGTTTCAAAGCGCGGGTAGGACGAGCTTCTGATGCTCCGAGCCTTCATCAGGCGATTATTGCGCAGAAGCATTCTCTTTTCCCACGCCCTGCTAACCAGCGCTTCTATCTCCGCCATGCGGTACGGCTTGGTGACAAAGTCGTAGGCGCCCAGCTTTAATGACGCTAGCGCAGTTTCCGTGGTGCCATTGCCCGACATGATGAGCACTTCGGGTGGCGACGGTTCGCTCCGAATTTGTCGCAGGACTTCAAATCCATCGACTTCGGGCATCACGATGTCCAGCAGAGCGACGTCGATATTCTTTGTTCGAAGCATATCCAACGCAGTCTGGCCATCTCGCGCAACGAAAACCTCGTAACCATGCGAAGTAAGAAACTGTTTCAGGATGGCGCCGAGGTGACCTTCATCTTCGGCGATAAGCACTCGAATCGCGGTCACGGTCGCGGCATTGTCAGACTCCGATTTCCCGATGCGCTCACGTTCGACATTCACGAGTTCGCACCCTCCTCAACGACGCGGGAAACAGGTATCGAAACCCGGAATGTGGCCCCTTCGTCTGAAGGAATAAGCTCCAGCTGTCCCCGATGCTCACTCACGATTCCATAGCATATCGCAAGCCCGAGACCGGTGCCCTGTCCCTGAGGCTTGGTTGTAAAAAATGGTTCGAACACTTTCGACTGCATCGATCGGGGAATGCCAGGACCTTCGTCGCTTACTTCGACATGAACGCGTGATTCCCCGCTCGCACCTGTTTCGCAGCTGCTGCGAATAGTGATTGATGAGCCTTCCGGGGTCGCGTCGATCGCGTTGAGAAGCAACGCCATCAATACCTGAATCAACCCATCGCTGTCGCCGTCGACAAACAATGGCGACGCATCCGCCAGCTCCGTTTTCAATCGCACCCGCTTGTACTTGGGATGATGCTGAAGCAGGAACAACGTCTGACGGATGACTTCCGAGATCGACACGACCTCGCGAGATGCTGGCTTCGGTCGCGAAAAATCGAGCAATCCGTTGGCGATGCGCTTGCAACGATGAACTTCGAGATCAATGATGCGGAGAAATTCCAACGCGTATGACTTTGCCTCGGATGAACCATCGTTTCCCGAACCCAATTGCACACTGTCAAAAATTGGCGTGAGCGACTCGGCGCACGCCGCTATAGTGGCTAACGGATTATTGATTTCATGCATCACGCCCGCTGCCAACTGGCCAAGCGCCGCGAGCTTCTCCGACTGTGCTGTACGGTCGATTGCGGCTTTCCAGTCGGTGACGTCCTCACCGATGGTGATTACGTGAGTGACCTCCTCGCCACGCAAACGCATGGGGATCTTCGAGAGACGATAGGTCCGCATATCGCCAAATGCATCGCTCTCCATCTGGAACTGCTGCAACTGCCCTGTCGCAAAAACGGCGTCGAACTCACTCTTTAACAGATCCAGCGGTTGTCGATTGAGAATTTCGAATATCGTCCTTCCAATGGCTTTTGCTCTGGAGACGCCCTGCATACCTGTCTCGCGGGTGTGGTTCCATACGGTTATTCGGTACTCGCGATCTACTACGTACAGGCCCACCGGTAGCGAGTCCACTACACACTCGATGAACGCCCGATGCTCTGCGATTTCGCGAACCCGATGCACGAGTTCCCGCTCCAGCTGGCCGATGCGCGCATTGCGCACCGCCACGAAAGAGAGGAGTTCCCCCACCGACCGCTGCAACTCGGGGTCATCTCCGGCCATCTCGCCAAGGGATCCGGCCAGATCCGCCTCGGCCATAGTCGGACTGTCGGCACTCTCAGCGATTTTTGAAATGCAATCCGCAAGCACCTGCGCTCGCCGCGATGTGCTATCAACGGGTTGCGCGCTGTCCTCGGTGACGGATGTAACAGAGTGCATAATGCTTCAACGTACTGGCCGGGTGGCATTCGGACAAGCTGACCGAATGGCCGTGTTCAGTGGGTCCCTCCGCCGAGTGCTCCCATTCGTCGTTAATCAGGCTCTGGAGAGCTTCGTCTCGATTATTTCCAGGATCTCCTTGTTTTCCCGACGCTGTCCGGGCTGCTCTTCCACATGCGCCCAACGGATCTTGCCGCTCCTGTCGATCAGGAAATAGGCCCGATTGGAGAAGAAAGTATCCTCGCGCAGTACACCAAAGGCGCGAGATGCCTCCCGCTTGAAATCGGAGAGAAGGTCAACCGTCATCTGAAACTTGTTCTTGAACTCCTTGAGCGACGGAACGCTATCCACACTCACCGGTAGGACGGTCACGTCGGCAGAGGCGAAGCTGTCGAAGTCTTCGCTGAAGGCACACATTTCGCTAGTGCACGTTCCCGTGAAGGCGAGCGGGAAAAAGGCCACCAGCACGTTGCGTTTATCTCGAAAGCCCGAAAGAGTAACGTCACTGCCCGAGGTAGAAGAAAGGGTGAAGTCGGGCGCGCTCGTCCCTTCAGCGGGGGTATTTGAAGCTGTCGTTGTCATCTAGTTCAGATTGTTGGTGTAGCAGAGCATGGCGTTTGCCGTGGAGCCAACCTAAATCGTTGCTTGCAGTTAGAGCAACCCGACATCACGTTCTAGCGCACAGCTAGCCGGCGTGGAAAACTGTCGCCATATTTTGCTCAACCTCAACGGACTATCTCTGTGACGTCAGCAGCGCCACTCTCGGGTTCCCAAATCAGCAAAACGTCGAAAGAGGGCGTGATTCGTATTTTGCTGGCTGAGCCTGACGACGAGGCCGCATTACTCTCGACCGCTGCACTTTGCCTCGACATGAAGAGTCGGGTTTCGACCGTGAGGGTGTCATCACTTGCGGAAGCAATCCGTGCGCTTATGGAGTCTTCGTTCGACGCCACGGTTCTCGAGTGGGCTATGCCTGACGCAAAGGGGATTGCGGTTCTTGCGGGCGTTCGGGGAGCAGCGCCCAATGTGCCAGTCATCGTCTATAGCGGCAATCTCGACGACACACAGACGATGCGAGCCCTACGAGCCGGAGCTCAGGAGTGCGTCACGAAATCCGCCGCTCCCTCCAATGGGTTAGCGCGCGCTGTGGGATTTGCAATGGAACGCCAACGTCGACTTGCGACCTTAGAAGCTGCTCGAAGTGACGCAGCCCATCGTGCTACACACGACCCACTTACGGGCCTTGCCAACCGAGAACTGTTCCTTGATCAGCTCGAACGTGCTCTGGCATTTGGCTCCAGATATGGCCGCAAAACCGCCCTCCTCTTCGTCGATCTCGACGGCTTCAAAGCAATAAATGACAGTCTGGGGCATGCCACGGGCGACCTGCTTCTGCAGATAGTTGCCAGTCGACTGCTCAAATGTGTGCGCCGTTCGGACGGCATTGGCCGGCTTGGGGGTGACGAATTCGTCGTGCTTCTCCCTGATGTTACCAGTCGGCGAGACGTGGCCTTCGTACGGGATTCCATCCTCGATTGCTTGCGGGAACCAGTCCAGATCGGCGAGGGTCAATCGCTTGTTTGTCAGGCCAGCATCGGGAGCGCAATGTCTCCTCTGGACGGAGCCACCGCCAAGGAGCTGATGAATGCCGCCGACCAGGAGATGTATCGCGACAAGGACATCAGACGACAAGGGCGCGCTCCCACACCCGCTGCGGGCATCGCCTGGGTAGCGAAGGACGAAGAATTAGGGCAGGCACATGCTCACTTGGATGGCGCCTTATCGCTCCCTACGGTGGCTCACCGTCGAGAGGCTAGACTTCGCCGCGCAATTCGCAACAGCGAATTCGAGGTGCATTTCCAGCCCATCCTCGATGTCGTCGCCGACCGTGTAATTGCCACTGAAGCACTGCTCCGCTGGCGCGATCCGGATCGTGGGCTCGTGCTTCCATCGACGTTCGTGCCACTTGCCGAAGATACCGGCCTGATCGTTCCAATCGGCGACGAAATGCTTCGCTCCTCTTGTGAGTCACTGGTGCGCTGGCGTCGCTCGGGAGCACCTGCAGACCTTCGCATGTGTGTAAACCTCTCCGCGGTACAGCTGCGGGAACACGGCTTCGAGCGGAGGGTGGGTGCAATTCTGGAAGAAACCGGTTGTCCGGCAAGTGCCCTGACTCTGGAGCTTACCGAGAGCAGTACAATGATCGACGGCGAGGTGGCGATTGAAACCCTTCGCGCGCTCAAGGCCTTGGGTGTACGCCTGGTGGTGGACGATTTTGGAGTTGGTCATGCGTCGCTCACGTTCCTGCGGGCAGCACCTGTCGACGGCATCAAGATCGATCGGAGGTTCATCACCAATATGCTGACGGACGAGCGCGACCTTGTAATAGTGGGAGCACTCGCCAGGCTCGCGAGAGGACTCGGCATTGACGTTATCGCCGAGGGCGTGGAAAGCGCGGAACAGTCGCAGCGGCTGGCTCGTCTCCAGTGCTTCGTTCAGCAGGGCAATCATTTTAGTGATGCAGTTTCCGAGACGGCCATGGGAATTCTGCTGGAGACAGCGCCAATGTCCGAACCAGACATTCGCACGTGGAGAGCCCGGGGAGGCAGCGAGTACGCCAGTTGAGGGGGAAGCTGCGACACGAAAGCTCCAGAAAGAACCACGAAGGATTGCTAACCATCGCGGAGCATCCCGAATTAAAGTTTGTCGTGAATTGCGCTGACTGCAGGTTGACTCGCATGCGCTGGTGGTCTAGAGTTCCGAGACGCATTCTTCGGGTGTGTTGAACGAGATTTAAGTAGATTCAATTACGTTCCAATTAATCTTCAAGTCGTTCTGTAAATTTCGGGGCGTTAGCTCAGCTGGGAGAGCACCGCCTTTGCAAGGCGGGGGTCAAGGGTTCGAGCCCCTTACGCTCCATAGAGAATAGGCAGGGGTCAGGAAAGCAGTCGCTTACCTGGCCCTTTCTCGTTTCAGGCACTCAAGTCGCGAAAACGGCAGGCCACTCTCACAACGCAAATGGTCGCGATTCCCACTACCTCGGGCAATCGCGACCATCGTCTTAATGCGACTCGAGCGTCCTACTCGTGTGCCGGCAAGGGCTCCATGGTGCGGGCATCCACCGGGATCTGGACTTCGTCGCGGAATGGAGTCGTCATCATGAATACTCGCATCACTGGGAATGCGTCCATGAAGGCTGCATAGCAAAGGCCCCACGCCCCCACGAATCCAAGCGTCAGTGCGATCTCCCAGAGTCCAAATGGAAGGTGGGTGGTTTCACCGTAAATCGAAGGATAGATCTCGATGTATCTATGCAGATAAATCCCGAGAATGCTGCACACCGCGAAGAGCACAAACGTAGGCAGGAAGACCTTGGCCGCCTTGGAAATCAGTCCAAAAAACGGAAGCACAAACGCAAAGATGGGAATAGCTGTCGTGATTGGCTTCCATGCTCCGGAGAGCCGCAGCCTGTAGAAGTGCGTCTCCTCCGGAAGATTGCCATACCAGATCACCAGATACTGGGCGAAGCTGATGTAGCCAAAAAATGCGGTGAACGCGAAACCGAGTTTCCCAAGATCCCAGAAGTGATCCATGGTGACAAGATCTTCAACCTTCAGATGTTTGCGCCACGCCATTGAGAGAAGCGATAGCAACATAATCATGGCTACCCACGCCCCCATGAACTCAATCCAGGCGTACATCGTCTGCTGAAAGTGCAGGCTGATGGACATGGAGTAGTCCCACGAGAGAACGGTCCAGCCCAGAGCGAAAATCAGGCATACCGCGACGCCAACCTTGCCCTGGAGAGAGTGCTGCGAATGCAGCTCGCGACGTTCGTCGCCGAATCCACTTCTCATTCGCGCGCGCCATCCGCGCGCCCACTTGGCTCCGAATTCCGGCAGCACGGCCACATCGAGACGCACCGAGTTGTATACGAACCAGAGTTGCACAAGCACCATCGCGCCGAAAATCAAAATGCCACGCGTGACGAAGAATCCTGGCGACAGGTAGGTGGCCTTCTCCGCAATTGGAATGGCTTCGCGACCTGCCCACGTGAAGATATACTCCCTGCCTGGAAACAGGATCAGCAACAGCAGTACAAACGCGACCGGTAGAAATGCAACGAATCCCTCAGCAAACCGAACTACTGTGCGCGACCAACGCGCCGTGGTGATTCTCTGTACCGCGGCGAATGCAACTCCGGCCGACGAAACCGTGGCAAAGAACATCCAGTTGAAGTGCAATGCCTGCCACGCCCGCGCATTGCCGGTGATCGCGCCGAACAGGAACGCGCCGAAGCCCACGACCGTCAAAATCAGGCAGGTAAGTTTAACGGTGCTGGATACCGCCTTGCCTTGAAGACGATCGGCAAAATCCTGCCGCGATGGATAGTGATAGTGCGCGCCGCTCACAGATGCATCTCCTTTGAGTCGACTGGTGGCTTTTTGGTTACAGCCTCTCCACCAGCTTCCTTCTCCGCGTGTGGTGCTCCGTGCAACGCACGGACACCCATACCCTCATTCTTGCTTTCGACTGTGGCTGAGTTGGCCCCGGACGAACCAGGAGTCAGCCTGACATCGGGACGGGCATACTTGCTGGGTACAGTTGGCGCCGTGAGCGATGGCCCTGGCACGGTCGACCCATTCTGTCCTGGGTAACCGGCGGAAGTTGTGTCACCCGCTCCCGCCTGTAACGTCCGCAGGTAGTTGACGATGTCCCAGCGATCGTGCTCCTCAATTCGGTTATAGCTGGGCATCGAGCCGCGACCGTTTCGGATCATGCCAAAGATGTATCCATCAGGATGTCCCTTTGCCACATCCGTCATCAACGACGGAGACCAGGCATATGCTCGATTGATGCGCTTCATGTGCCCGTTTCCGTCGCCCGCAGAGCCGTGGCAAACGGAGCAGTTGATCTGGTAGTACATTCGGCCGTTGTTAAGCGACCTTTCGTCAGCCGCGACTGGATTTGCGATCGACGCAAGAGAGTCGAGTGTTGCCGGAAGGGGCGCGTAGGACACTGCAAACGCTGGCGCTACCGAGCCCTGTAGCGGCACGCTGAACATTGGCTGGCCACGTGGCGGTACCAATGTATCGGCCAGCTCCTGCGACATTGGCTGCCAAGGCTCGATACTCGGCTGCGTCTTGAAGTCGGTAAACCAGGTACATGCTCCAAGGCTCAGCGACAATGTGAGAAGCAACACGCTTCGGCACGCCCGCACAAACGATCCCCGTGATGAACTATTGCGGACCATGATGAATTCAGTTTTCACGACGCACCTCAACTGCACCGTGCTCTCGCAACAGCGACTCCGCCTCTGATGCTTTGTTGTCATCGCACGCGACAAAGATGCCGAAGTGACCTGCGGAAAATCGTGCGTCGTAGCCTGTGGTGGTGGTGAGACGCGGTATGCGGGAGTTGATGAACATGCCTGCCACCGTGGAAAGCGCACCCACCAGCACGAACACCTCGAAGCCGATAATAGTGTAGGGAATCCACGACGCAATCGCCTTTCCGCCCGTCACGAGCGGCCAGTACGTTGATGACCAGATCGCAATCCAGTAGCCAAATGTCACACCAAGAATTCCGCCCACGAGCGTGAATCTTCGAACCACGCTCGTCGGTGCGTCGATGGCATGATCGAGTTCGTGCCGTATCGTGGGCGAATAAACCGTCACTTCGCCAATGCGCTTTTTCTTGAGATCCTCGATCGCTGCGACCGTGGTATCAAGTTCGCTGAACGCTCCAAGTACGCCTTGCATCAGTCGTACTCCCCGGGAGTTGTCGTCCCGTAGGGATCATGGTGGCCCGACGTATCGATGCCGTGCGCATGCGCATATCGATTGCGCGGCGCAATGATTTCCTTGAGCTCGGCAATGGCCATGACCGGAAGGCTTTTGACGAACAGCAGGAACCACATGAAGAACCAGCCAAACGAACCAATAAGGAACGCCATATCGATCCAGCTGGGTGAATAGCTGCCCCACTGCCACGGCTCGAACTCATGCGACAGAGACGGCACGACGATCACAAAGCGCTCGAACCACATTCCCAGATTGATGAAAATGCTCAGGACGAACAGCCAGGTGGGATTGCGTCGTAGCTTCTGCGACCAGAGGGACATGGGCAATGCCATGTTGCAGAGCAACATTATTGCTGCGGCCCACCACCATTGACCAAACACACGATTGAAGAAGAACTCCTGCTCCGCACGATTTCCGCTGTACCACGCGATGAAAAACTCGATCATGTAAGCACTACCAACCACTATCGACGTGAACAGCACGACCTTGGCTGTCGCATCCAGATGATTCAGTGTGATGTAGTGCTCGAGCTTGAACCACTTTCGCATCGGAATCGCGATCGTCCACACCATCGCGAAGCCGGAGAAAATTGCACCGGCAACAAAATAAGGCGGGAAAATTGACGCGTGCCAGCCTGGCGTAAGCGCCATGGCAAAGTCAAACGAAACGACCGAGTGTACCGACAGCACCAGCGGCGTGCTGAACGCTGCCAGGAAGAGATACGCCTTCGCGAAATGTCTCCACTCACGATCGCTGTTACGCCAGCCCAGCGAAAGTACCGAGAGAATCTGCTTGCGCATTGGATTCTTCTCGCGGTCACGCAACACGGCGATGTCCGGAATCAACCCGATGTAGAGAAAGGTGGCGGAGATCGTCAGATACGTCGAGATGGCGAACACGTCCCAAACCAGCGGCGACTTGAAGTTTGGAAACAACAGGCGCCAGTTCGGATATGGGAGAAGCCAGAAGAACTTCCACGGCCGCCCGATGTGAATGATCGGAAACAAGCCTGCCGTCATAACTGCGAACACCGTCATCGCTTCTGCAGCTCGATAAATCGATGTACGGAAACCGGCGCGGAAAAGATAGAGAATTGCCGAAATCAGCGTTCCGGCGTGGCCAATACCAACCCAGAAAACGAACGTTATGATGTAGTTGCTCCACATCACGGGCGGTTCGTATCCGGCCTGGCCTAATCCCCAGTAGATCTGGTACGTCCAGGCCGATGCGCCAATGAGCATCGCGAGGACAGCGATTGACAGACCAAGAAACCACTTTTTAGTGAAACCAAGTGTGGCGCTGATTTCCCGGTCTACCTGCTCATAGTCCCTGACGGCGGGAAGCTGGACGTCGGCCGAAGGAATATTCGGCCCACGAATGCCAGTCCGGACCGGTTTTACGGTTGTTGCCATTCCGGTGCGCCTCAGCCCGTAGCCGACGCTGCGGGCGCCGGATGGTTGACTTTCTTGAGATATACGACGGCCGTGTAGGTGTTCAATTCCTCGAACACGTGGTAGGCTCGCCGATCATATGCGAGTTTGGAAACGGACCAGTTTTCATCGGCCGCATCGCCGAAGACTATGGCACGTGAAGGACATGCCTGCGCACAGGCAACCGTAAACTCATCCGGCTGCACCTCCCTGCCCTCAGCACGCGCGCGATGTTCGGCCTCGCGGATTCGCTGAGTGCAGAATGTGCATTTCTCCATGACACCCTTGCCGCGCACCGTGACATCCGGGTTGAGACCCCAGTGCATCGGCTCTGGCCAGGCATACTGCTTCCGTTCGGGCTCACCGTATCCAAACCAGTTGAAATAGCGAACCTTGTACGGACAGTTGTTGCTGCAGTAGCGTGTCCCGACGCAACGATTGTAGACCTGAACGTTGAGTCCGTCCGGAGAGTGGTACGTTGCATAAACGGGGCAGACAGGCTCGCACGGTGCGTTGCCGCAATGCTGACAGAGCATTGGCACGAACCGAGTGTCAAAGTCTGGAGAGAACTCGTTTTCGGCGTTCTCGTTCCCCTCGTAGTAACGCTCAAGGCGCATCCAGGCCATTTCTCGGCCCTTGATGATATTCGCGCCGGGACGTTCGTCCCACGTCACTGGACTTAGCGCGCGACCCTGGTAGGGTGCGCCCACCGTCGGGATGTTGTTTTCGCTATAACATGCCGTGACACACGCCGAACATCCTGTGCACCGCGCAAGGTCGATGGTCATGGCCCATCGGCGGTTCGCCATCTTCGACGAATGCTCCGGGTTGTACATCCCGAGATCCTTTGAATTCGGATCGATGTACTCGCCTTGCGCATCTGCGGCGACCGGAGACCTGAGCCCCTTGGTGAAATCCTGCGATGGCAAGCCTGGAATGGCGTGTTCTGCCCCTTCCTCTGTCGCCCCACCAATCAACTGCGCGAGGGTGACCGCTTGACCAATTCCCCGACCGTGCTGTCTGGCCGAACCCTCGGTGGTAACCAGTCTGGAGACGTCCGCGCCCACGGTGACCTTCCCGCGAGTGGACATTACAAGTGAGCCTGACGCGTCCCACGCGTTTGGCAGGAGGTCGTAGCCATTTATGCCGATATTCTTCGCAAACCGGCCGTACTCCAGATGTCCGAGGCCCAGCGAAATGGCAACTGTATCGGGCCTGACACCCATGTAGCGGTACACGGGCGCGGTAATCTTTCCGGCGGCAGTTTCGACCGTGAGGTGTTGACCCTCTTCAAGATCGAGCTTCTTGAAAGTCTGCGGATGGACCTCCACCCAGGACTGCCACGCCAGCTTGGTAACAGGATCGGGCAGCTCCTGCAGCCATGGCTTATTGGCCCCGCGTCCATCCCCCAGCGTGGGAGACGGAAAGACATGCACGAAATACTCATCGGCCGCAGCCGGTGTGGCGCCAGCCGTTGCCGTAGCCGCCACAGTTCCGGCAGTGCGTGCCGCGGGTGACATGAGCGGCGAGCCGGACACAACGGCCTTGGTTAGAGCGGCCGTAAAGGCGGACGTTCCGCCCGGGAATCGTGCGATATACCAGGTACGGTAATCCGCGTCAGAATATCGCGCTGCTAGCGCCTGATCCCGCTTGGCTGCCTGCATCAGAACGTCGGCCGTAGAGCGGGTGTCGAACACTGGCTCGAGCATGGGCTGCTGCAGACTGATCTGATCTTGCGTGACCACCGCGTCGCCCCAGCTTTCCAGCCAGTGGTGATCGGGAAGTATAAGATCACACATGAGTGCGGTCTCGTCGGGCATCGACGAGAAGGAGACCTTGAATGGCACCTTGGCAAACGCCGCCGCGAAGGCCGCGCTTTTGGGCATCGAGTACGCGGGGTTCGCGCCTCGCACAAACGCCACTGGAAC
>JBBSTN010000012.1:0-24652 GCA_038235845.1 Gemmatimonadales bacterium
AGATGATGATGCCGGGGATGTTGAGTGACGATGAGATGGCGCAGTTGGATAAAGCACGTGGCTCCAACTTTGACCGACTGTTTCTCAACGGGATGATCCGTCACCATCGCGGCGCGATCGATATGGTGGAGACGCTCTTCTCCCACGGCAACGCGGGGCACGATGAGACCGTATTCAGATTTGCCAACGATGTTGTCTCGGACCAGTCGGCCGAGATTACTGTGATGTTTCGAATGCTCGAAACGGTTCCCCCTCTCTGACAGGACTGGAAGATGCGCCGTAGTCCGCTCGTTCTCGCGTCACTTTTTTCGTGCGCCACTCTCGCGATGGCATGCTCGCATGCCACCCAAAGCAGCGGCGGTCCGCCGGCTCCGGTGGAAGGCATGACAGTAACCGGTGATATACCGCTCACGAATTCACCGCAGATGCGCTATCCGGAAAGCGCCAAGGCGCCAAACCCCGATCCACGTATCGGGCTCAAACCCGGTGAGAAAGTCGGTGACGCGGGCGAAGCGGCGTTCAACATGAAGCTCATCTCGAACTCGCCAGCACCAGAAGGATTTACTGGTCGTGGTGCTACGGGTTCCGACCTCGCATTCAGCGGCAACTACATCATCCAGGGCAATTACCGCGGCATTATCATCTGGGATGGTACCAATCCGCGCGCGCCTAAACTGGTGTCGTCGTTCCTCTGCCCAACGGCGCAGGGCGATCCTACTGTATACGGCAACCTGCTGTTCATCTCCGGCGAATCGCAGGGCGCACGCAATGATTGCGGTGCCACGCCGGTTACCGATACAGTTAGCATGGAGCGCTTTCGCGGTGTGCGTGTCTTCGACATTTCCGACAAGTCGAAGCCGCGCTTGATCACGAATGTGCAGACCTGTCGCGGTTCACACACGAATTCCATCGTGGAAGATCCCGCCGACAAGAGCAGCCTCTACATCTACGTCTCCGGATACTCGGCGATTCGCTCTTCGAAAGAGTTGGCCAATTGTCTGGACGCACCAGCCGGCGACTCAGCCAGTGCGCGTTTCCGAATTGAAGTAATCAAGGTGCCGCTTAAGAATCCCGAGCGCGCGGCGGTTGTGAATTCACCGCACTTGCTTGCCGATCTCGCCGGTCGCACGGTGCACGCGCCTCCCGCAACTGATACCGGTGGTCGTCGTGGTGGTGGAGGAGGAGGTGGTTGGGGTGCCGCGGCAGGTCGGGGGCCCTCGGTTGGTCAGAGCGGCTGTCACGACATCACGGCGTATCCGGGCTCAGGTTATGCAGGCGGTGCGTGCGCCGGTTACGGATTGCTATTTGATGTGCGCGACCCCAAAAACCCGAAGCGTTTGAAGTCAGTCGCCGACTCCAACATGTCGTTCTGGCATTCGGCCACATTCAGCAACGACGGCACGAAGTTGCTCTTCTCCGACGAGTGGGGCGGTGGCGGCGCAGCACGTTGCCGCGCGACCGACAAGCTCGAGTGGGGTGGAAACGCCATCTTCGCCATCGAAAAGGGTGAGCTCAAGTTCAAGAGCTACTACAAAATGCCAGCGCCACAAACCACCGATGAGATCTGCACCGCGCACAACGGATCATTGATTCCCGTGCCCGGTCGAGACATCATGGTGCAGGCGTTCTACCAGGGCGGAGCCACGGTGTTCGACTGGACCGATCCTTCGAATCCGATCGAAATCGGCTTCTTTGATCGCGGCCCCGGCGGCGGGTATTGGAGCACATACTGGTACAACGGTGCAATAATCTCGTCAGATGAGCAGCGCGGCCTCGATGTTCATGAGCTGACGCCCAGTGGATATCTGTCGCAAAACGAAATCGACGCGGCCAAGAGCGTGCGCTACGAGGAATTCAATGCGCAGGGACAGCCACACGCCGTGTGGCCGCCTACTTTCGCACTGGCGCGCGCGTATCTCGATCAACTTGAACGCAACAGTGGACTATCCCCGAACCGCATCAACGAAATTCGCAACGGTTTGACCGCTGCGGAACGCGGCGGATGTGGTAATCGCAACGGTGCGCTGGCCGCGTTGGCGCCAACGGTACAGTCGGATGTTGGCAGCGCGGCGGACAAAGGTCGCGTGGAGTTGGTGGCGAAAGCCATTCTTCAGCTTTCCAAAACCACGTGCGTACCGCCTCCGATTGGCTGAGAGCGGCGGGGAGAACGACAACTCCGGCCGCTGATGGCGCATCCCGGAGTTGTCATTGTGCCCTGAAACGAGCTGTTAGCGCCCGCTAGTGATCGATGCCCCGACCCGTACGCGCCTGTAGCTCGTCAATGCGTTTGGATGCTTCGGCCTTGGTAAGGTTTTCGTCGAACTCTTCGCCAGCTTCATGCATCAGTGTCTTCAGATAGGACGCCTGTGCGCCGGTCATGCTCTCGTCACCGGTAACCCATTCATCGGGGTCTTTCTCGGCGTCCTGCGGTGACGTGTTGTCGTCTGGTTTTGTGGCCATTTGAATTAGCTGTTGAGTGTTAAGGGTCTGCGAGGCAAGTGCGGAATATCAAAGAAGGAGCTATTTGTCTCCCGAAGATATACCGAAATGATGTCGTGCGGGTTCCCACGAACCGGAGCCGACGAGCACCCGAGTTCTGGAAAGCGTACCGCGATACGTTTAGCGAGATTGAATCAACCTTTCATAACAAGATGATTTCTGAATTTTTTGCGTACTTCGATGCCTCGGGGTTGGGGCATCAGATTGAGGAGGCGATTACAAATGTCGGGTGATGAGTTCGAGAAGGGCGATAAAGTCGAGTGGAGCACCCCGCAGGGAAAAACCGAGGGCACGGTCAAGAAAAAGTTGACCTCGCCGACGAGTATCAAAGACCATAAGGTCGCTGCTTCAAAGGACAATCCCGAGTATCTCGTCGAAAGCGATAAAAGCGGGAAGGAAGCGGCACATAAACCGAAGGCGCTCAAGAAAAAGAAATGAACGACCAAGAAGCGATAAGGGAATTTGATAGCGCGGTTAATATGACCGCAACGCAAATATCTGATTGGCTTGAAACCGATGAGTCGAAAAAGGTCGGTTACAAGGAGGGAGAAGACAGCGAGTCAGTTGGGCACAAGTCCGGAAAGAAAATCATCAGGATCCTGAACAAAAACCAGGACGAGTATTCCGACGCGGACTTGAAGCACATCCACAAAGTTGTCGGTTACATTCACCGCCATCTGGCGCAAAAGCCGGACGGTGATGTTACGGATACGAATTGGCGATACTCGCTGATGAACTGGGGACACGACCCCAAGAAGTAGCATCAGTATTCGCTATGGCAGACTTATGGCTCTGCGTAGCGCGTCTCCCAGAGCCTTCGTGCATGGTTGCGACAGCCGGGCTGAGCGAACCGTCAGCAGCTACATCGTACGCCGGCAACAGAAGCGTGACCTCCGTGGCCGACGCAAAACTTACACGAAGCCTCGACATCGCTCGCACTCCTGCGCTAGTTTCGACATGCCCGTCGGACGCAACGATCCCTGCCCCTGCGGCAGTGGTAAGAAATACAAGAAATGCCACGGCGTCTCTACAATCGCGCCAGCGGGGCACCCGGACGTCGCGCGCGCCAACGAGTACAAGGCGCTGGACAGCGAACTCCATCCAAGACTGCTCAGGTTCGCCGTATTGCATTTCGGAAAAGGTTGGCTTGCTGAGGCAATGGAGCACTATGCGAGCGCCCGTAATGTGTCGGAAAACGAACTTCCGCTGGCGATACCATGGGCTATGCACTTCCGGCAGAACGAAGACGGGCAAACTCTCGCAAGCATGTGGGCGCAAAGTCGCGCTGGTCGCTTGAGCGAACGCGATCGCAACCTGATCAATGGATACGCGAGTGGCTGGCTCTCAATCTGGGAAGTGACGCGCGTCGAACCCGGAGTGGGAGTGGCGCTCGTCGATCAGTTGACCCGCGAGGAGCGATTCGTTCACGATGTGAGCTCGTCGGGCATTCTCGAAGTCCACCACACAATCCTAGCGATCATCGTGGACTGTGAAGAAATCTCGTTTTTTGGTGGCGTTCATCCGCAGCCACTGCCGCCGCGTTACGCCTTCGACGCGCTCCGTGAGTCCCGGAAAAGCTGTCATGTGCGAACGCGATCGGTGAAGCCCGAAACGCTCAGAGATAACGAGATTCAGCTCGACCTGATTGAAATCTGGACTGAAGTTGTTGACGGGATGCTGAACTCACCGCCTCCCACCCTCACCAATACCGATGGCGAACCGTTCTCGTTCACCCGCGACGATTTCGAGATGACCGCGCCGCTTGACGATGTCGTAAAACGTCTCGGCACAGTGGCCGGTGCCCAGGAGCCGGAGAAGGCTGGAGGCGAGACGATGATCGTTTATACCAAATCGGGAAACGCACGAAATCCCTCTTGGGACAATACCATCCTAGGTCGAGTGATCGTCGCGCGCGGACGAGTACGAGTCGAGACCAACTCACTGCGCCGCGCTGACGCCCTCCGCGCCGCGATCGAAGCGAACCTCGGCGACATGATCCGCCACCGGCTGCGCGAAGAAACAAACACTGCACATCTGTTGGAAGAGATGGCGGCGGGGGGATCGACTTCAGTCGGCAGTGGCCGCGAGGAGGCTCAGCCTCCGGAGGTTGTCGCAATGCTGCGACAGTTCCGCGAGAAACACATGCACGGATGGATTGACGAATCAATCCCCGCCCTCGACGGCCTTACCCCGCGTGAAGCGGCTCGCATACCCCGCGCGCTAGAGAAGCTCGAAGTGCTGATCAAAGAGTTGGAGCTCTCCGAGTCGCGCGTTCCTGCCGCCGAACAAATCGACTTGTCGTGGCTGCGCATAGAGCTCGGTCTCGACTAAGGTCGCGGATGAACACGGATTCAGACCCGACCCCTGCGCTCGCTCTCCCACTCGTTTAGACGTTGTATTCAGAAATCAGGATTGCGGTGGCGCACTCATCACCTGTCTGAGCTCGATCGCCATGCAAAGCGGTTCTCCTCCCGGACCAGGTGCAGAGGATGCCTTTGCGGCCAGCTCAATCGCGCGTGACTCGCTTTCCACATCCACAATCCAGTAGCCGGCAAGAAACTCTTTGGATTCCGGAAAGATTCCATCGGTTATTGGCATGCCGGACTTGGTGGATCGAATCAGCTTCGCCTGCGCGGGCGGCGCGAGGCCCTGCGCGTCGACCATCTCGCCCGCTTCCTTCAAATCCTTATTGAACTGGTGCATAAATGCGATGTGCGCCTTGAAATCTTCGGGCGACCAATTGTTGATCTGATAGTCGTTGGCGCCACCGGGCACGTTCATCATCATCATGTATTTCACTTCCATGCTCCATGTGGGATAGAGGCGCCGTCATTGACGCCTTCAGGGAGAAGTCGGAGCCGACTTTCGATTCTCTACATCGTCCGCGAATTATTCCGGTCGATTTTCTGCCCTAGCTACGAGCGAGTAATGCGACTCAACTCGCTGCAAAGCAGTAGAAAAGGCCAGCTCCGCCAGTGGACACCAGGTTGGCCTGTCCGCATCCGCGGGAGGCGTGCGCCGAATTCCAGGAGGAGTTGCCACCGCCGGTGCGGTCGTGGTGACCTACCATCGCGCTTCCCATGGCGGCGCTGCTCGACCAGTTGCTGCAAGTGGTGTCAAAACTTCCGCCAACGGCACGACCAAAGGAATCTGAACCCGTAAGGATATCGTGGACGTTGGGAGTGTCACCCACGCCATTGATGGCCGCGCCTTTTTCCGTTATCGCATTTGTCTTGTTGATCTGGTTACGATCACGAGTGATGTCGCCGTGCAGATCGGCAACGTTGGCGGCAATCATCGCGCCTTTCGAGTTATGCCATGGACCCGCGCCAATGCGGTCGCGAGCATTGATGGGCTTACCGTCGCTTCCAACCGCACTTAAATATGCGCGCCACGTCCGCCCTGTTGCTGCTGCCACGCCCGCCGCGCCCGCCAGGGATCTACAATGTTCGTCCGCGCCCTCCAACCCGCCGAGGTTGGCGCCGTCACCCTTCCCTACACTCGTAACAAAGAAAGTCATCGGCGCAGCAGGTTGAGCAGCAGCTGGGGCGCCCTGTGCTTCAGCGAGCGTCGGCATCGTGACGAGCGTCGCCGCAAGCACAATAGCACGATTCAATTTTGACATTTAATCACCTCGGTTGTGGTCGAACTCGATCTGCGGATTAGATCTGCGAATTTCATGTCGGCACATGTGCGTCCTTGAAAACTTGTGCACGCGCACCGACTTCGTGCACCCGTCCGACGATTTTACGCCCGACGTGCGCGGCGCCTGCCCACTACGGACATTGCGCAGAGGCCAAGCGCTGTGAGCAGGATCGTTGAAGGCTCAGGAACCACCGCCACGTCGGCACCGCGTACCACTCTGTTGTAAGCGGCGTCAGCGATTAGCTGATGCACCGCTGTTGTGGGATGCAGTCCGTCGACAAACAGCGAGGTGGTACAGGCAGTCGGGCTTGGAAGGAGGAAGCACGGCTGGGTGGTATTGGTGATGCCGTATCTGGCTCCTCCGTTTGCAGCGTCTGTCTGAATATTGGTGAGCAGATTGTTTAGACTCAGTCCATATGCTGTAACACCCGTAAACGAGTTCAACTGCAGCAGGCTCGCGCCAAGCAGTTGATTGAAGCTGTTGGTGAGCGCAGTGGCCGTGGCCGAACCTGCGCTATTGCCCAGAAATTGCGGCGAGGCGCCAACGTCCGGAAGAAACGGAATGAGGAACTGGTTGGCACCAAAGTTTGTGAAAAGGCCGCTTGCAAGCGTGCCTATGTTGACGACGGCCTGTTGAATCGCCTGTTGCTGTGCGATAGGCGATAGCGATATTGCCCCGATGATGTCGTTCGCCCCTCCAAAAAGAACGAAGAGGTTATTCGAACCAGCACCAGTGGGGTGTTGCGTGGCAAACACCTGGCCCTGACTCAGCATTCCGGTAGGCGTACCCACGGCGCCAGATAAGCCGGTGGTGGCTCCACCCACAGCGTAGTTCATACCGGAGCCCAGCCACGCCGGCGCTGCAGAGGCAGGAAGCCCGAGCCGCGTAGCAAACAGTTCTGACCAGACGGGCCCATTCGAAAAATGACCCGGCGAATAAGGCGGAGGCGTGGGATTGGGAAATCCAGCGGCGGCCGCGAGCTGGGTAGCATTACCGGTGTCTGTAAAGCTGTCACCGAAGTAATAAATGCCGTTGAACTGTGCCGATGCGGTTGCGGGAAGTAGAAAAAGAGTTCCCACCATGGCGAACGTGACGCGTTTACAAGCTCGTGTACCGAGTAGTGAATGCATTTCGATCAATCCCCAGGAAAGATGTAGTGGTGAACTCGTTATAAGAGATCATAACGATTCGCTACGAACCGTTCAATTACAACTGGACATTCACGAACGCGCAAAAACCAACCCGCTACCCCGCGTGACAAGCGGGACCGTAGACCACATGGCATCCCATATGCAAGCACCTTTCGGCAGACTTAATCACAGGACCTGGTATGGCAGATACAGTTGCAGAAATGCTCGTGGAGCGCCTCATCAGTTGGGGAGTGGATACCATTTTCGGCTTCCCGGGAGATGGAGTGAACGGAATCTTCGAGGCGCTCAGAAAGAGCGAGAAGGAGATTCGATTTATTCAAGTGAGACATGAAGAAGCGGCCGCGTTTGCCGCATGTGCTTACGCGAAATACAAACGTCGGCTTGGCGTTTGCCTCGCGACGTCGGGCCCCGGCGGTATTCACCTCCTAAACGGCCTGTACGACGCGAAATGCGATGGACAACCCGTTCTCGCGATCACTGGGCACACCTTCCACGATCTGATTGGGACGCATTATCAGCAGGATGTCGACCTCGACAAGCTGTTCATGGACGTGTCTGTGTACAATCAGCGGGTAATGGGGCCGGCCCACGTCAACAATGTTGTGGACGAGGCGATCAGAACGGCGCTTTCGCGTCGGGGAGTGGCACACCTCACCATCCCGAAGGACATTCAGGAATGGACATCGTCGGACGCGAAGAGATCGTCGTCCAACGTCGAGCGCCATAGTGCTCTGATGAGCGCTCATGCTTTCCCGACGCCGGGTTCCGATCTGATCAACGAGGCCGCAAGCACGATCAATGCGGGTTTGAAACCGGTAATTCTGGCAGGCCAAGGGGCACTCGGCTGCCGTGAGCAGCTGCTTCGCCTTGCCGAGACTATTGGCGGCGTCATTGTCAAACCTTTGCTCGGCAAGGCTGTTGTGCCCGACGATAGCGAATACACCACCGGCGGAGTCGGTCTTCTCGGCACGTCACCCTCGCAAGACGCGATGAAGGAATGCGATACGCTGATAATTGCCGGCAGCAGCTTTCCATATCTGGATTTCTACCCGAAACCGGGGCAGGCAAAGGTAGTTCAGATCGACATCGATGCAACGCGCATTGGATTACGCCATGACGTCGATGTCGGGCTCGTTGGCGACTGTGCAGGCGTGCTCAATCAGCTCATTCCTCTTCTCGAGCACAACTCCGACCGTGGGTTCCTTACGGATTCTCAGGAACGGATGAGCGACTGGAATGATCTGATGAAAGAGCGGGGAACTCGTTCCGATATGCCTATGAAACCACAAGTCGTGGCATATGAGCTGAACAAGCTGTTGGACGATGATGCGATCGTGTCTTCTGACAGCGGTACCATTGCCACATGGGCGGCTCGCTACATCCAGATACGCGGCGACATGAAGTTTTCGCTTTCAGGAACTCTCGCCACCATGGCCAACGGGCTGCCTTACAGTATTGGCGCGGCCGTCGCGTTTCCCGATCGACAGGTTGTGTGCATTGTGGGAGATGGCGGCTTCACGATGTTGATGGGCGAAGTAGCCACGCTCGTCAAGTACAGGCTTCCCGTCAAGGTGCTTGTTATCAAGAACAATGCGCTTGGGATGATCAAGTGGGAGCAGATGGTGATGGAAGGCAATCCGGAGTATGGCGTCGAACTTCAGCCGATTGATTTTGCAGCTCATGCACGCGCCTGCGGAGCAGCCGGATACACAATCGAAAGACCGGAGGATGCAGAGCGAATCCTGCGCGAAGCGCTTTTGCACGATGGGCCGGCCGTTATCGAGGCCGTTGTCGATCCGAATGAACCGCCACTGCCAGGACAGATCAGTACAAAGCAGGCCCTCAAGTTCGCCCAAGCTCTCGCGCGTGGTCAGAAGGATGCACTTGGAATTATCAAGACCGTTCTGGAAGACAAGATTCGCGAAGTGATCTAGGCTTTTAGCCTGGCGAAGCACGGATAGGAGATGCATTGACTACAGAGGAAGCGCTCGACACGAACGAGAACGAGGCCCAGGTCAGCAAGATTGAGGTAGCAGCTTACGAGGTGCCCACCGAAGTCCCGGAGCAGGATGGCACCCTAAACTGGACAAGTACCACGATGGTGCTGGTTGAAGTAAGCGCGGGAAGTAAGACTGGTCTCGGCTACACGTATGCCAATCGAGCGACCGCTGTCCTGATTCGAGATACGCTTGTACAGATCGTACTCGGATCCAACGCATTCGATGTTGTCGGAAATTGGCACGCGATGATTCGCTCGATTCGCAACATGGGACGCGAAGGGATTGCTTCCATGGCCATCTCGGCGGTGGATAACGCGCTGTGGGATCTCAAAGCCCGGCTTATGGAAATATCCACCCTGCAACTGCTGGGTGCGGTGCGTGCAGAAGTGCCTGTTTATGGCAGCGGTGGTTTCACGTCGTATCCCATCGAAATGCTGCAGAAGCAGCTGAGTTCGTGGGTTGGTGACGGTATTTCCATGGTAAAGATGAAGGTTGGCGCGCATCCCGAAGGCGACTTTGAGCGTGTTCACGCTGCACGAGAGGCCATTGGCGCGAAGGCCTCATTGTTTGTTGATGCAAATGGTGCATACGGACGTAAGCAAGCATTGGACTTCGCGGAGGTGTTTTCACGTGATTACGGAGTTAGCTGGTTCGAGGAGCCAGTTCCGTCTGATGACTTGGAAGGTCTGCGGCTTATACGCAATCGCGCGCCAGTCGATATGGAAATATCGGCGGGCGAGTATGGCTATCACCCCGGATATTTCCGTCGAATGATCGACGCTGATGCCGTCGACGTTCTTCAGGCCGATACCACGCGCTGCGAAGGCGTCACCGGATTTCTCCGTGCTGGGGCAATTTGCGAGGCCCGCCATGTGCCAATGTCCACACACTGCGCTCCATCACTTCACGCGCACCTTGCCTGCGCTGTCTCGCCCGTACGTCATGTGGAGTATTTCCATGATCACGTGCGGATTGAACACATGTTATTTGACGGTGCGCTCCACCCGGTCAATGGTTGCCTTGCTCCCGACCTCACCTGGCCAGGGTTCGGTCTCGACTTCAAACGTATCGACGCGGAGCAATACCTGATTTAGGGCGCGTGCTCTATCGTTTCGCATTTACTATCCAAAAAACATTCTGATACCGTCAAAATAATGACATCAACTATGCCCGACACTACCCGCGATGCGCTCGCCTCAGCGCTGCGATCTGCAATCAGGGGCGAAGTTGGGTTCGACGATGGATCCCGCGCTCTGTATGCCACCGACGCGTCGAATTATCGACAGATTCCAGTGGGAGTTGTTATCCCACGAGACATAGACGATGTGATAAAAACGGTTGCTGCTTGCCGTCAGCTCGACGTCCCGGTGCTTTCGAGGGGAGGAGGAACTTCCCTTGCCGGCCAATGCTGCAACGTCGCGGTCGTGATGGACTTCTCCAGGCATCTTAATCGAGTGCTCAGCGTCGATCCGGCAGGAAAGCTCGCCCGAGTCGAACCAGGTTGCATACTCGACAATTTGCGTGCTGCGGCCGAGAAGCACGGTCTCACATTTGGCCCCGATCCGGCGACGCACACCCACAACACTCTCGGCGGCATGATCGGAAACGACTCGTGCGGTATTCGCTCTGTGATGGCCGCGAACGAAGGGGATGGCGCGCGCACGGCGGATAATGTCGATTCTCTCGACATCCTGCTTTACGACGGGACACGGATGACGGTGGGTAGGACGAGCGAAGAGGAACTCGAAGATATAGTTCGTACAGGCGGAAGGCGAGGCGAGCTATACGCTGCTCTGAGATCACTCCGCGATCGCTATGCTCATCAGATAAGACAAAGGTTTCCTGACATCCCCCGGCGAGTGTCCGGCTTCAACCTTCCATACCTGTTGCCCGAACATGAGTTCAACGTTGCGAGAGCGCTCGTTGGCTCTGAAGGCACCTGTGTCACTGTTCTCGAGGCAACTGTCAACCTCGTTAACAATCCAAAGACGCGATCACTCGTTGTATTTGGATATCCTGATGTGTACAGCGCAGGCGATCACGTAACGCAAATATTGCCCCATAAACCTACGGGACTGGAGGGTATTGACGGGCTGCTGATCAACTACATGAAGAAGAAGGGAATGCACCCGCAAGATCTGAAGTTGCTTCCTGAGGGAGACGGTTTCCTGCTGGTGGAATTTGGGGGTGACAGCAAAGAGGAAGCGGATGCGAAGGCGCGCGACCTGATGGCTGAACTTGGTAGCGCATCGGAACCACCATCGATGAAACTGTTCGATGATCCAGCGGAAGAGAAGCTCCTGTGGGAGATACGCGAATCTGGCTTGGGAGCGACCGCTGACATCCCTGGCGAACCATTGATGTGGCCGGGTTGGGAAGACTCCGCGGTACCTCCGGCGAAAGTCGGGACGTATCTGCGGGAACTACACAAGCTATTCGAGAAATATGGCTATAAAGCGTCGCTGTATGGACACTTTGGGCAGGGATGTATTCATTGCCGCATACCGTTTGACCTTTTCACGAACGAAGGCGTGGTCAACTTCCGTCGCTTTGTCGAAGAGGCGGCCCATCTCGTAGTGTCGCTCGGTGGATCTCTTTCAGGTGAGCATGGAGACGGCCAATCTCGAGCCGAGCTGCTTTCAATAATGTTCGGAGAAGAAGTGGTCGATGCTTTTCGCCAGTTCAAGTTGATTTTCGACCCAGGAAATCGCATGAACCCGGGAAAGGTTGTGGATCCATACCTGATTACCGAAAATCTCAGGCTGGGTTCTGATTACAACCCCCCTCAATGGGACACGCACTTCAGCTACCCGGACGATGACGGTGCCTTCTCGAACGCGACGCTCAGATGCGTTGGCGTGGGCAAGTGTCGCCGAGAGGGAGGAGGCACGATGTGTCCATCATATATGGTGACGCATGAAGAAGAGCACTCCACCCGTGGACGTGCACGACTTCTCTTCGAGATGCTCGATGGCACTGCAATCCGGGACGGATGGAAGAGCGAAGCGGTGAAAGAGGCTCTTGATCTTTGCCTGGCCTGCAAAGGATGCAAAAGTGACTGTCCGGTGAACGTTGACATGGCGACATACAAAGCGGAGTTTTTGTCGCACTATTACGAGACCAGTCGCAGGCCACGTCAGGCATACGCATTTGGATTCATTCGTTACTGGGCTCGCGCCGCGTCATGGTTGCCGCTGATTGTCAATGCTGTTACGAGAACGCCCGGCCTTCGCCGACTTGCACAGTTGGCAGCGGGAATGGCTCCCGAACGTGCTATTCCGCAATTTGCACCTCAGACATTCCGAAGGTGGTTTACCTCTCGCCAGCGGAAAAAGAGCGACCCTGTCAAGAGGCCGAAGGGGGGCGACGTGTTGCTCTGGACAGACACGTTCAACAACCACTTTCATCCGTCCACCGCCATAGCGGCGGTCGAAGTGCTTGAGGATGCCGGCTTCAACGTGAGAATACCTGTTCAGGATCTCTGCTGTGGTCGCCCACTTTATGACTACGGATTTCTGGATGTAGCGAGCAAATGGTTGCGTCAAACTCTCGATTCACTGCACGCTGACATCGCGGCGGGCACTCCGATGGTGGTTCTCGAACCAAGCTGTGCGGCGGTATTTCGTGACGAGCTGACAAATCTCTTTCCCAACGATGAGGACGCGAAGCGCCTCAAAAAGCAGACCTTTCTTCTCAGCGAATTTCTCGAACAGAAAGCCAGTGATTATGTGGTGCCCACTCTCAAGCGAAAAGCTCTGGTACAGGGCCACTGTCATCATAAGTCGATCATGACGATGGCGGACGAAGAATCCGTGATGAGCAGAATGGGACTGGACTATGACTGCCCCGATACCGGATGCTGTGGCATGGCCGGCGCATTCGGATTCGAGTCCGGAAGGCATTACGACGTTTCTGTGAAGGCCGGCGAGCGAAAACTTTTACCATTGGTGCGAAAAGCCGAGCTGTCGACGATCGTGATCGCCGACGGATTCAGCTGTCGCGAGCAGATATCGCAAACCACCGAACGGCGCGCCTTGCATCTGGCGCAAGTGCTTCAGATGGCCCTGCGTGAAGGTGAGTCGGGGCCGACATGCCTGCCCGAACAATCAATGACTTTCGTGCCCGTGCCAGCGTCGGAGATCGTCAAGACCGTCGCCGTTACTGGTGGCGCAATCCTATTGCTTGGCAAGGGCATTCTTTGGGGGATGAATAGGGTAGCAGTGCGAAAACGAAAATCGCGCAGACGTTCATCCATGAAGGCACATGCGCTCAAGCGCCGCGCTGGACGGAGGGGCTGATTGCGCAATCCGTCAGCCTGGTCGCGCAGAATACCGTTGGCGTTTCTTGCACTGGTTGGCGGCGCAATATCCGTTTACCTGGCCATCTACCAACTTCGTTTTGTATATCAAGTCTGGGAACCGTTTTTTGGTGAGGGCAGTCGTCAGATACTCCGATCGAATTTTTCAGAAGCACTGCCCATCCCCGACGCCGCTCTTGGCGCTGCGGGATACTTCCTGGAACTACTGTTGCTCCTTGTTGGAGGAACTCAACGCTGGCGTACGCTCCCGGCCGTAGTTATTTGCTACGGTGCCGTGATCGGACTGTTCGGAGTTGTCAGTGTCGTACTCGTCGGTCTCCAATTCTTTCTGTTCCATACTTTTTGCACACTTTGCCTCGCCTCGGCCGCGATCTCACTCACGATCACAGTGCTGGGTTTCGACGAGCCGCTGGCAAGTTTGCGATACAAGTTGTGATTGAATGACCCCAATCACCTTTGACTCGCAACGGCGATTGAGTATTCAGTCCGCGATCGATGAGGCCGACTTCGATATACTGATCTGCACGCTCCCATCAAATGTGATGCTTTCCGGCTACTGGCCAATGATCGGAACAGCTATTGCTGTATTCGGGAGGGATGGCAAGCTGGGTCTTATTGCTCCAGAAGATGAGCTGGAATTTATCGGGGATTCGCTTGCAGATTTCATATTCAGTTTCAGTGCGCCTAAGCTCGACAATTTGTGTAGCCCAACCGATGTGTTGCAGGTGCCGCTGAAATCCGCCATCGAGAGTTTAGGTATACGTCAAAACGCCAGGGTTGGCGTGGAGAGCGCAGCGTGGTCGCAGCCTGCGCCGTACGTGTCGCTATACTCCTATGGTAGTGAGCTGCGCTCGATTGTTCACAACTTATTTCCGCAATTCATGGTTGCGGAAGCAGACGAAACACTCAACCTCCTTCGCTCCATCAAGACGGCGAAAGAAATCGATCGTATTCGCCTCGCGTGCAGAGTCGCAGGACAGGCATTTCACTCAGGAGCGCGGCTGATCGAGCAGGGCATGACCGAGATGCACGCCTCTCTCCTCTTCCGTTCAGCCCTTCTGGAAGGGGGAATTGAGAGCGGAGAGAGCGTGCGTACTGAAGCATTCGCGTTCTGCATGTCGGGAGAGAACTCGGTCAAGGCGCAACGTGCTTATGCGCAGTCGGGGAGGCGTCGTCTGGAGCCCGGTGATCCCGCACTCGTTCACTGTAACTCACATATCAATGGTTACTGGACAGACATTACTCGCACCTTCACGCCGGGTTCACCAACCGACCGGCTCCGAAAGATGTATACGACGGTTCTCGCTGCGCGGGATGCAGCCCTTCAGGCCATCCGGCCAGGTCGTATTGCAAAGGACGTCGACCTGGCTGCTCGATCGGTGATACTGGATGCGGGCTACGGTAACGATGAGTTTGCACATGGAACCGGGCATGGAGTCGGGTTCGCGGCAATCTACGCAAACGCACTGCCCCGTATCCATCCTCTCTCGACAGACATCATCGAGGAGGGCATGGTCTTCAACATCGAGCCCGCTATCTACATCCCGGGCTATGCAGGAGTGCGACACTGCGACATGGTGGCTGTCACCGAATCAGGTGCAGAACTACTTACAAACTTTCAATCGACCACTGAAGAACTTTTCATCGAGAGGACAGGCCGTTGACCATATTAGACGAACGAAAAGCAAAGAGCAAACATTCTGAAGTCGTTGTCATTACTGGCGCCTCAGCTGGCGTGGGCAGAGCCACCGCTCGTGAGTTCGCAAAACACGGCGCCAGCATTGGACTGATTGCGCGAGGAGAGGAAGGGCTCGATGCTGCGCGGCGAGAAGTCGAAGAACTCGGCGGACGCGCTATCACTCTTCCATTGGACGTATCGGATGCTGACGCCGTCGAAGCTGCCGCGAAGCAGGTGGAGAATCACTTCGGCCCAATCGACGTGTGGGTCAACGACGCAATGGTTTCTGTTTTCTCGCCGTTCAAGGAAATGACTGCACCGGAGTTCAAGCGGGTTACCGAGGTGACCTATCTCGGGGTTGTGTATGGAACGATGTCCGCGCTCAAGCGAATGCTTCCTCGCAACCGCGGTACCGTCGTTCAGGTTGGTTCCGCCCTCGCGTTTCGCAGCATTCCTTTGCAGTCAGCTTACTGCGGAGCGAAACATGCAATCGCGGGGTTCACCGATTCCGTGCGCTGCGAGTTGATTCATGATCGGAGCAAGGTTCACATTACAATGGTGCAACTTCCCGCCGTGAACACCCCGCAGTTTGGTTGGGTCAAGAGCAGACTTCCCAACAAACCACAGCCCGTGCCGCCGATCTATCAACCGGAAGTTCCGGCCCGGGCCATCTACTTCGCCGCTCACAACAAGAGAAGAACTGTGGAAGTTGGGTTACCAACTGTAATCGCCGTGCAGGCCAATAAAGTGGCGCCGGGATTGATCGATCAGTATCTCGGCCGCACAAACTACAAGGCCCAGCAGACCAATGAGCCCGAATCCCCCAATCGCGAGGATAACCTGTGGCAGCCGGTTTCAGGCGACCACGGTGCTCACGGCACGTTTGATCGGCGTGCATACAGCTCCAGCCCGCAACTGTGGGCGAACATGAATCGCAGCTGGATCGCATTGGGTACAGGCGTAGTGGGTGCGGCATTTGGCCTTGCCCTGTTTAATCGTCGTCGCTGAAGCATTCGATCAGCATGTAGTCAACTCATTCATGCCGGAAACTTTAATTCATGTCTGAATTCATCGCCACATACACCGATAAAACCACTGAGCTGAGACACGTCTGGGAGCACACGGTCGGAAGCGGACACGCGTCTCTGGCGCTACGTGCCGACTGGCAAAAGCAACTCGAACGATGTCGTCGCGAACTCGGTTTTCAGCGAGTGCGATTTCATGGGCTGCTTTCGCATCCCCTGGATACGCTGGTGCACCAGAACGATGAATGGATGTTTTCGTTTTTTGATTGCGATCAGATTTTCGATTTTCTTCTTTCGATCGGGATAACGCCGTTTGTAGAGTTGAGCTTCATGCCGGATGCCCTCGCATCCGGCGACAAAACAGCATTCAACTACCGCGCGAACGTGTCGATGCCAAATGATTTCGACAAGTGGTCCGAGCTTATCGAGAAGCTGGTTGGACACTTCGTCGACAGATACGGACTTCCGGAGGTACGGAAGTGGCATTTCGAGGTATGGAATGAACCGAACCTGGACGTCTTCGGGTTGGGCGGGCAGGGAGATTATTTCACTCTCTACGCAGCAACCGTGCGAGCTGTCAAGCGAGTGGATTCATCGCTGATGGTCGGCGGGCCAGCGACGGCGAAGAGTGAGTGGATCGAAGACTTTGTTCATTTTGTCGATTCGGCTGGACTGCCAGCCGATTTCATAAGTACACATCAGTATCCAACCGACGCGTTTGGCAGTTCTGGAGACGATACCGAGGAGCAGTTGGCGAAGAGTACTCGCGGTTTCATGCTCGAGAAAACTCAGGACGCCAAACGAGAGGCTGGAGATCGACCGCTGTTCTATACGGAATGGAATACTTCTTCGAATCCGCGAGACCATCTGCACGATGAGCCTTTCACAGCCGCTTTTGCCTGCAAGATTCTGATGGATATCGACGGCGTTGCGGATGCATACTCATGGTGGACATTCACTGATATTTTCAGTGAGAACTACATGCCGTCGGTCCCTTTTCAGGGTGGCTTTGGCTTATTGACCATACACGGTATCGCCAAACCCGTCTATCGCGCCTTCCAGTTGCTTCACGCACTCGGCAGCAGGAGAATGATCGTCGACGGGGTACACGAAACGGTATCGGTGTGGATGATCGGCAGCGACGACGGCAACATGAAGATACTCCTCACGAATCACGCGCTTCCGAAACATTCAATAACAACAGAGTCGACAATTATACGGGTGCTCGACTCTCCCAAACCCGAGAAGGTCTCAGTGGAGCGAATAGACGACGCGCATGCAAACGCCAAGGCCCGGTGGACTTCCATGAGCGAGCCGGAGTATCCGGATAGTGAGCAGCTAGCGGAGCTTCACGAGGCCTCGGAGATGATAAGAGAGCCCTTGAGTTTTCAGTATTCAGAAGGCGTACTGGAACTGAAGGTATCCGTTATGCCTCACGCTGTCGCCTGCATAACTGTAGAGTTTAACGATGGGTTGAAGGCGGACACAAAGATCAAGAAGAAAACGAATCGCCGCCGAACAACAAAAAAGGATGAATCAGACAAGTCATGAATGACCAAGCCAATGATCGGCTTCTGACGGGTCTTCAAGAGGAAACTTTTCGATATTTTCGTGCCGAGGCGAGTTCCTCGAATGGGTTGGTGGTCGACTCCACGAAGAAGGAGTCGCCTGCCAGCATTGCTGCCGTCGGATTCGCACTTTCCATCTATCCTGTCGCAGTGGAGCGATCATTCATGCAACGCGAAGAAGCCATCGCCCGCACACTACGGGTGCTGCGTTTTTTCTGGGGTAGCGAGCAGAATGATTCTGCCAATACTACGGGCTACAAAGGGTTTTACTACCACTTTCTCGACATGCAGTCGGGCCTTCGCCACGGCCGATGTGAACTTTCGACCATCGACACCGCCTTCCTCTTGGCCGGCATGCTTACCGCTGCGCAATACTTTGACAGAGACACGGATGAGGAAATCGAGATTCGTGACCTTGCCGACAAATTATATAGGCGTGTCGACTGGCAATGGATGCTTGCAAAGGAAAATGCGGTTTCGCACGGCTGGAAACCCGAGAGCGGCTTTATGCGCTTCAGCTGGCAGGGCTACAATGAGGCGCTCATCCTCTATGTACTCGGTCTTGGCTCGCCAACGTTTCCCTTACCAGACGACAGCTTCGACGCGTTCACCCGAACCTACCAATGGAAGAAGATCTATGAGCACGAGTTTCTTTTTGCGGGGCCGCTGTTCATTCATCAGCTCTCTCATCTATGGATAGATTTTCGCGGCATCCGTGACCGCTACATGAGGGAAAAGCAGATCGATTACTTCGAAAATAGTCGCCGGGCTACTTACATACAGCAGCAGTACGCGATTCGAAATCCGCGTGGGTTCAAGGGCTACTCCGCGCAATGTTGGGGCGTTACGGCCAGCGATGGTCCGGGGCCGGCGACGCGAAAGATAGAGGGAGTTCGCAGACAGTTCTTTGATTACACAGCGCGAGGCGTGCCTTACGGACCGGATGATGGTACTATTGCACCGTGGGCTGCTGTGGCCAGTCTTCCATTTGCCCCGGAGATTGTTCTCCCAACGCTTCAGCATTTAAACGCACTTCGAAACAAGGCCGACAACGATTACGGTTTTCGGGCTACCTTCAACGAAACTTTTCCCGATGGCGATGACGTGTTTGGTTGGGTGTCGCCCAATCACTTTGGATTGAATCAGGGCCCGGTTATAATGATGATTGAGAATTACCGAAGTGGTTTGTTGTGGAGATTGACCCGCAAATGCGAATATATGGTAATGGGGCTCCAGCGGGCGGGCTTTGAAGGAGGATGGCTGTGAAACGTCTAGCGCAAATGTCGATACATTCGGTTGTCAGCGGCGTGGTAGTCGCCGCTTTGATACTGGCCACACCGATCGCAGCGCAGTCAGCACGTGGTGCGAAGGTGTTTATCTCCGTCGATATGGAGGGACTGGCGGGAGTGGTTTCGTCGGCAGACGTGAGCTCATCAGCCAACGGCGACTATCAGTACTTCCGCACTATCATGGCTGGTGAGACAAATGCCGCGATAGCTGGTGCGTTCAAAGCCGGCGCTTCTGAAGTGCTGGTCAGGGACTCACATGGCGGCAAGCAGAATCTGCTTCCCGACGCTCTCGATCCCCGCGCGAAATTGATGCGCGGCGTGAGCACTGGCGGGAAAAACATGATGGAGGGAATCGATTCCACTTTCGATGCGGTGGTGTTCATTGGCTATCACGCCAGGGCGGGCACACCGGATGCAGTTCTCGCACATACCTCCACCGGCAACGTCGTGGACTTTTCCATCAACGGCGTATCGTTGCCGGAAGGCGGCTACAACGCACTCGTTGCGGGACTTTACGGCGTTCCTGTTGTTTTCGTGGCTGGCGACAAAGCTGTAGTGGAGCAATTACGCTCGTTGCTTGGGCCCATCGATGCTCTCGCCGTTAAGGAAGTGAGAAATGGCGCATCGCTGGGCTTGTCGCCCGAGGAGGCTCGTAATGGAATTGCCAGGGGCGTGGAGACGGCGGTGAGAAATCGCGCGCGCGCCAGACCTTACAAACTTGTCGCGCCGTACGAAATGTCGCTGGAAGTAAAAAAGGAATCCGGTCAGTACGCCGCCGCGAGCCGCGTAAAGCCGGGATTGTTTCGCTACTCCAGCCCGGATCTGCTCGAGATTCTCAACGCGTTCAACGCATTGAAATAAAGACGAGCTCCCGCGCGTGGCTGCTGGTACCGGTACCGGTACCGGTACGCCCCAGAATGTCAGTTCGTGGTGGTTGCCAGGGTGGAAGGTAGCGTTCGCACATTGCGCTTCCGGCCCGCGTCTCGATGGTTGCAAATCCACTTCCGGAGCCAAAGCGCGCGTCGCTCAGTTCTGTCCCACCTCTAGTGAAGCGCCACTCCGGAACGCGAATGAAACGGAGTGCTGCAGCGAACTCGCAGTTGCTGCTGGCAAGCCTGCGGAGTTCAACCAATGGCGCGCTCCATTCCCGCGTCCATCGCACACCCTTATTCGACTCGGTCGACGGGATCCGCGAGGTTTGCGGCGATTCATCCAGCGACACCTGCACCGGCAAGTTCTCCGATTGACCCTGCTGCGATTTACTTACACCATCGCAACTCCACGCCGTTCTAAGGCGAGGAACTGGTGCAACAGTGCCCTCCGTGACCCGATACAGAACATCATCTGATCGTACGACAATGACGTGAAAACAGAGCGGGTTGGACACGGCTGGTGAGAGCACAACGTCGCGAATCGCATCTGAGCCGAGGTTGCTCTTTACCATGCGCGAGGCTGCGCCCGATGATGCGACAAATATCAGCTCGACGGTTAGCCACGCTGCGATTGCACAAACAATTCTCGCCCTCGCATGTATCGGGAAAACAATCACCGTCCAGATCACAACTCCCACGCTCAATGCAATCGCGACCTCGCGCCCCACGATCGACACGGTCCACGCTGCAACAAGAGCGAGCGCGAGAGTCGCAACCAGCAGCACTCGTACGAAGCGGCCTTTGGCAGTGAAAAAAAGCGCGGGAATGGAGACGATCCAGAACCATGGCTCCACGATGAACACCGAATCGCCGTAGTACCAGCGATTGTTCAATGGCCAGAAGGGATGAATACCGTAGCTGTTGGTGTAGTCGAGCAGGAGGTGAGAAGCCGTCCCCAGAAACGCGACGACCGCAAGCCGTACACTTGCGCGCGACGTCAATGATGCCGGTGTGAACGGCCGAATCAGTTGTCTGGTGACGCCGAGTGCGGCGAACCACACCAGCAACGCGCCCGCTAGTGCAAACGCAACCGTGTGCGTATGTCCGCGATGGTGCAGCAGATACCCCAGCTTGCCCATTCCGAGAACCGGTCCCGCGTAGAGCAGATCGATGTCCGGTAGCTCGGCAGCGACTATTCCGACGATGGTGGAGGTGCGCCGAAACCCAGCCGGTAACTGAGGTTTCCCGTTGACAGAGGAAGGTTGGGAGACCCCTGCCACCGCTGCGCCTATCAGGCAGCCTGCGAGCGCGTGTGTGAGGTTATCCATCGATCACGCCTGACCGGGAATCGGCCAGAGGGAGCACGACGATGCGATCTATCGCCTCAGTGTCGACTGGCTTAACGGGTAAACAATCGTTTCGGAATCATCACATGCGCGCCCATCGTTCCATCAACCAATTGCGTGATGCGAACGTCGCACGCAGTGCTCACCAGCATGTAAGCATCCTCGCGTGTCATCTTCTTCACGTCGACGAGAAGGGCGATCGCTTCACGCACCGCAATTTTTGTGGCGACGGTGAGGTTACTATCCGCGCCCATAGCGATGTAATGAGTGGCCGTCTCACCTCTTGGCCACGTCAGATGCATGTCTTTCCGCGTTATGAACTGGAATCGTCCACGCAGTGCGGTTTCCAGTGCGGTGATGTCGACTTCGCCATCGCCCTGCGCGGCGTGTCCGTCACCAGCCTGGAAGAGCGCGCCAGCAACATGCACGGGAATGAAAAGGATAGTGCCCGCAACGAGTTCCTTGTTGTCGAGATTTCCTGCATGAATTCCCGGAGGTGCACTGTTGATACGCCCGCTTGCGGGTGGGGGAGCGACACCCATGCTTCCAAAGAACGGCCTCAACGGAATAAGGATGCCGAGTGAATCCGAGAAGTGTCCGAGCATGCGTTGCGTGTCGAGCGGAACTATGCGGGAGCGCGACGTGCCAGGAAAATCTTCCGGCAGGAACCCACTACGCGGGCCGAACGAATTGCATGCGTACGGAATCGCCAGTTCGACTTTCCTGATTCGAACTTCGAGCACGTCTCCCGGTTCCGCGCCCTCCACAAAAATCGGCCCGGTGAGGATGTGTCCACCGGGACCGCGACGGAGTGTCGAGTCACGTACCGCCGCCGTGATGGCCCGATACGCCGGCTCGACGGAGCCAGTGTCTTTACCCGGCTGAAGAAGCCGCGCGCCGCAGGTCGATACCGCGCCAATTTCCACCTCGTCACCTGACGCGATACGCAACACCGGTTTGGCATCAGGATCGTAGCCTCCGTAGATCACGTTGGCCGGAGACGGCATGAGTGTATGAACCTTGCCGACGCTTTGGGTAGCCCAAAACTCGCCGGTGTTCGTTGACCTTCCGGCGACGCTCGGTGATGATGCCATGCAGCCTGCCATGGTGACGGCTGCGACGATGAGCAGCAAATTTCCGGATGTTCGCATTCATCACAGTGCCATCCGTGCGTACGGAAGTCTATCCCGAGCCGCCAGATCTCGCCCGACTACGGATCACTGGCGTGGCGATCATCTCCCACGCGGCTTCGATATGCACTGTCAGATCGTCGTCACTTATATTCGGGAGTATGATGCCGATCCAGCCCCGCGTGCCTACGTACGGAGGCTTGAAATACTTTTCCGCTTCGTTGTTAATCAGAACTGTCTGATATCCCGGGGTTACCGGAAGCCAGATGGCCACACGTCCGTCGTTGTGATGGTTGTCCGCGAGCATCACGAACACCTTCTTCCCCACGAAGAAAGTTGGTTCGCCGTGGGAGATTCGCTCGCTGGTGTCCGGAAGCGAGAGACAAAGCTTGCGAACTCGATTTAACTGCGCGTCGTTGCGTGGCATACTCGTTGCTGCGCCGTTCGGGAAACGAGGAGATTAAAGATGAGTTTCGTACGGGGCCGACCCTGCGCAGTGCTTCGATGTTTATATACCCCCTGGCCGCACCGACGGAACGCCTGTCGTATTCGTTCTACACGGTGGTGGATTTGCGGCAGGTAATCGTAGCGAGTTCGATGTGCAGTCACGCGCACTGCTGGCCAAGGGACAGGCCGTTGTGAATGTTGATTGCCGGCTCGTGGATACCACCGGGCTGCTCGTGTTGCCGCCGTTGCACCGGGCGAGCGGCGTCCGTATAACCGAGCAAGTGGCGGACATCAAGGCCGCTATGGATCGCGTCGCAACGAATGCGGCAGAGTGGCAGATTCGTACTGAGTACGCGGCATTCACCACAGTGCTGAATCAGAAGGCAGTGCCGAACAAGTTCTTCTTTGTGCAGGTTGCCGATCATGGCTTTGGTCAGCCGGGGAATTGGCAGACGGTGGTAGACGAAACGGCAAGTTATATCTTCGCTTCTCAGTAGCTCGGCGACCTCTCTTTTTCTCTGTCACTTGCCCAGTTGACTTGGCAAACTGCTCGAGCGACTTTCTGCGGATGACACCATCTCTAATATGACCGATACCGTCGATCCGTTTTCGCAGTTCAAGCAGCTTCAGAAAGGTGCATGGTCATTTTTTGCCCCTCTCGAAACAGCCACAATGACCGCCGCGACGAAGCTGATTCGTCACGCGCGGGTTCGCCCGGGTGATCGTGTACTCGACGTTGCCTGTGGCACAGGCGTCGTCGCAATGTCGGCCGCTTTCGTTGGCGCGACGGCCGTTGGCCTCGACCTCACCCCGGAATTGCTCTCGAGAGCGCGCGATCACTCGAAGCTCGCTGGCCACAATGTCGATTGGCACGAAGGGGACGCGGAAGCCCTTCCCTTTGAAGACCAGACGTTCGATGTGGTGGTGAGCCAATTCGGTCATATTTTCGCACCTCGGGCCCCCGTCGTCACCCGCGAAATGCTTCGTGTGTTGCGACCCGGCGGAACGCTGGCGTTTTCAAGCTGGCCACCCGAGCTGTACGTCGGGCGAGTGTTTCAGATCACGTCGCAGTACATGGCACCTTTACCGTCTGGCGTCACGCCTCCGCTCGCCTGGGGAGAAACCCAGTTCATCCGGGAACAGCTCGGCGATCGTGTGTCGGAGATCGTATTCGATCGCGACACGATGAAGGGCTCTGCGCTTTCGCCTGCGCATCATCGGGCTGTCATCGAGCGTACAGCGGGCCCGATTATGAAAGTGGTGCAGGAACTGGGCACAACTGACTCAGAGGCGCTGGAGGCTTTCAGAAAGGAAATCGAGACCGTAACTGCCCAGTTCTGGAGTGATAACCAGGTTCGGCAGGGCTATCTGATGACGCGCGCTGTCAAGGTGAGCGAATGAATCAAAGGCGTGTGCGAAATCTCCGCGAAAAACCCAACCCAGAGAAAAACTCCCGCCTGTCAGAGTCTATTCGTGGTTACGTATTGCCTGCGCCTCCAGTCGTGCCACGTCGGCAATATCCTGCGGTCGGCCGACCGCTCGTTTGTTGCGGAGTAGCTCATTCTTCCCGATGACCTGGATGGATATACCGTCCAGTTCAACGGAGATCCGCTCGTTCCATGCGTCCTGGAAGTAAACTCCTTCGGTGGACGTAATCACATCTATTCGACCCGGCGGCAAACC
>JBBSTN010000013.1:0-24380 GCA_038235845.1 Gemmatimonadales bacterium
ATTCAAACGGCTCCCCGCAGGATCAACCCGAGAAGAACGACCCCGAAGGAAATTCCGATTGGCTTGACGCTGACTTCCCTTTGGGAGACGGCGTGGCCGACCGCGCTTGCGAAGTCGTCTGCCCGTACTGTTTCGCCACCGTCGAGATCACCCTTGATCCCGGATCCGGCCCTGATCAACAGTATGTCGAAGATTGCGAGGTTTGTTGCCAGCCGTGGAACGTCTCGGTGAGCTACGACGAGGCCGGCATGGCAAGTGTACAGCTGGAAGCAAGCGATTCCTGATGGGCGGTCCAAAGAAGAACCACGTTGGCGTCGACAGGCTGAGGGCGGAAGAAGTTGAACAACTTCTTGCCGGCGCCCTTAAAAGCAGCGGGGCAATTGGATCGAGAGCTGTCACCCTGCACTGGTTGCACCGGCTGCTGTCGGCGCAGACAGATTGGGATACCGCAATGGCCGCTGCAGACAACACCCTGCATGCGGAATCTGCGCCGCTTACCTCGACCCCCGGACAGAGTCTTCATGGCGCAAGAGTGGCCCTCAGACGGCTTCGAGCCTCCATTCGTGAGTACCACTCGACACTTGGCATCGGCAGGAAGGCGCGACGCTCCCTTGCCAGGCTCAATGAGGCCACAAATGCCGCACGCGACTCCGACGTGCAGCGTGCATGGTTAAAGGCGGAGATGGAGTCTCTCGACAGTGCTTCCGCCACTGAGGCACGCGCCCTCCTGGACGAGTTGGAAAATGATCTGGACGGTGAGCGCAAGCGGGTCACCAAATCATTCCGAAAACAGCTGCGCCCTATTGTCCCATCGCTGCTTGACGATCTCGAATACGTTGAGCAGGCCGTACGAATCGTTGCGGACTCTACGCCGGATTCATTCGCCGTGCTGATCGGCCAACGCCTGGCTGCGGGTGCCGAAGCGATGCGTGTCATGCTCGCCGAGCGCGTTTGCCCTGACAACCGGTCACAGGATCGTACGGAGTCCATCGATAATAAGGCGTCGATGCTGAGCGATCTTCACAAACTGCGGATTATTCTGAAACGACAGCGCGCTCTCATTGCGCCTTTTTCTGAGTGGCATCCGGCACTTTCCGAATGGTACAAGATGGCTACCCGGGGCCAGGATGCGCTGGGTGCAATGCGTGATGCAGCGGTGCTTGCGGAACTGGCGAGAGAGCGTGAGATGAATTCCCTGGCGAGCGTGCTGGAAACTGTGTCGCGCGCCCACCAAGAAACATTCCGTCGTGCGTGGTGCGAAAACCAGGAAGCTGTGCAAAGCGTGTCTCAGCTATCTCATCGCGCATCGACAGCGTTGATGTCGCTTGATACTTCGCGCCCACTTCCCATGGAAATCGAGCGCAAGTATCTGCTTAGTGAAGTTCCGCCAGAAGCTCTTGCAATCGCGCCTATGATCATCGATCAGGGCTGGTTGCCAGGAGTGGTATTGCGTGAACGATTGAGACGCACGACTGCATCAGACGGAAAAGTACAGTTCACGCGCACAATAAAGGCCGGCCCTCTTGGCGCTCGCATCGAACTCGAAGAAGAGACTAACAGACTTCTATTCGATACTTTGTGGGGCTTTACCGCGCACGCTCGCATCCGAAAGCACAGACACCGAATTCCTTGTCAGACGGGCGTATGGGAGATCGATGTGTTTCTGGATCGCGATCTGGTGCTCGCAGAAATCGAGCTTAGCAGTGAAGGTCAAAAGCCGGTGTTTCCAGAATGGCTCGCACGGTACGTTATTCGCGACGTAACCGATGACCCGCGTTTTACGAATTCTTCAATGGCCACATCCGGTCCGGCACCAATTGAAAGCGGCGCGAAATGATTTCCTCTGCGTTTCTTGCGACGCTGCTGGCAGTTCGAGACGCACGGGATCGCGTTGTCGCCTATACAGTAGTGTCGGCCTCCGCGGGAAAAGAATCCGCCCCAGACCACTTGGAGACCGAGTGCCGCTTGACTCTCGAATCTCTCGGGGTCCTTTCCCGTGCCGCAGGCCGGGATATTCTTGTTCCAGTGGTCCCGGCGGTAGTTAGAGACGGTTCGCTGAGCAGGTTCGCCTCCACCGATGCTACATGGCTGATTGCAACCGACGCGCTCGACGATCCTGACACGCGCAAAGCGGTCGATCGACTGGTATCACAGCAGTTTCAGTTCGCGCTCGACGGATTTCCAAATGGAGATCCTCTGTCGCCAGCGCTGATGGGCTCGACAATAGTGCTGGACGCGCGACATTACTCTCGACAAGAACTCGCATCGTCACTCCGGCAGCTATTGGACGCCGGTCTTCGTCCCATGGTGAGAGGAATTGACGACCGCGCCTCGCGGAAACACGCACTGGACTGCGGAGTTGGATTGTATCAGGGACGGTTACTCACCAGAAGCGCCAGTGTCGACCCAGCGTCCGCTCCGATAGCAAGCATTTTGCACGCTATCGAATTGCTTAGCCGATTCGCAGGCGGTTACTCCGGATACCCGGCGGTCGAGAAGGTAATGGGCCAGGACGAGAAGCTGCGTACAGGGCTGATTCGCGAAGCCACAGCTGCGGGTATTATTTCGCGCAGCAACCGTATCACCGGCCCACTGCTTGATACAGTCGCGCCGGATGCACTTATGGATCATCTCGAGACTGTCATTGCTCGAATGATGGGAGATGTCGCAGGCGATCCCGAATTGGCCATCATTACACTTCGTCGGACGATGATGTGCAAACGGCTGGGGGCGGTTCTCGATCCGGCTCCGCATCCACGCACCCGTGCAGTTGCCGCGATAATTTCCATGCTTGAATTTTCACTTGGTCTGCCCGCATACTCGCTTGGCGCGAGCGCCGGTTTAGCGACAAACCTTCGAGATACAGTGGAGCAGCGTTCGGGAGACCTGGGGCTGGTTCTCGATATTATCGATGCATTCGAGTACGGTTGGTGGGCTGACTTGCGGGACGGATGTGTGCGACTCGGAATTTCGCCATCGGTGGTTGCCGAGACGTATACTGACGGTTGGCGTGACGCGCGAATCGCGCTTGCAGTGATCCAGGCCGACAGTCATCGAGGAGATTGAGTTGAGCGATCCGCGAAGCTATCTGATAGACCGTTTTACTTCTGACGCCAACGCGCTGCGTGCGCGGGCGATGACGCTGCGGGAGGACAAGTCGAGCGGTACCATTCCCGGGCCTGATGCGTCGACATCGGAGAGCATGGCCTCGGCGTGCGACAACATCGTTACAATGTTAACGCAAACTGTTGAAAGCGATGACAGGTCGATCGTACTTTCCGATCTCCTGCATCTCACGTCCGCCTTAAAGCAGCTTTCCATCACGCACTCCCGCCAACCGGCGGTACGTGCTGTCTACGACGGCGCAGCCGCGCGAATTCGCGAGATAGAAGCCGCAGAGCGAAACGCGGGCGAATCGAAGGAGGGGTGATGAGCCGCGGAAAGGAGATTGAAGGCCACGACGAGGAACTTCCGCCGGGAAAGATGCGTTTGGATAAGTGGTTGTGGGCAGCGCGTTTTTTCAAGACCCGTTCGCTCGCCGCTGCAGCAATTGATAGTGGTAAAGTGGACGTTAATGGAGAGCGTGCCAAGCGTGCCCGCACGATTGGAGCCGGAGATCAGATATCTCTTCGGATTGGAGCAGTCGACTGGAAATTGGATGTACTCGATGTGGCAAAGCAGCGGGGGTCGGCCGAGATTGCGCGCCGACTCTACCAGGAGACTTCAGAAGGTCTAGCCGCCAGACTCAAGAAACAGGAAGAGCTGCGACAATCGCCGCAGCTTTCGTCGTTTGGTGAGGCACGACCGGACAAACACGACAGGCGTCAGTTAAAGCGTCTAAAGGGCGATTATTAGCTGAAATCTCCTGCTTATCACGATACGGGCACGAGCATTGCTCGTATAAGGGCTGAGAACGTTGAAATTGTGAAGCTTCTCTCATCCCAGGTTAGCATGAGAATATTGGTTATAGAAGACGACGTGCAGGTGGCGGAACTTATGAAAGCCGTTCTTACACTGGATGGAAATGATGTTGATATCGTGCACAATGCGTCAGGTGGCAGCTCCATGGTTGGCAGCAATAGTTACGACGCGATTGTTCTTGACCTCGAACTGCCCGACCGAAATGGGTTATCCCTGCTGCAGGACTTGAGACGCGAAGGTACGACTACACCCATCGTAATTGCCACAGCACATGATGGGTCTGAAGACATTGTTCGCGCTCTGGACGCGGGCGCAGATGACTATTTGCAGAAGCCTATTCCAAACGCAGTGCTCGCTGCGCGCCTTCGCGCCGCCATCCGCCGTGGCGGAGCGCGTTCGATGGAAACTGCGAAGGTCGGAGATCTGGTGCTCGACAGGGTTGCGCACCGTGTTACACGCGAGGGCAGTGTCGTCGAATTAACTTCGCGGCAGTACTCGCTGCTTGAGTTTTTGGCCATGCGCGCAGGAGACACTGTCGATCGTCCCGACCTGATCAAGCACGTATGGCAGCTCGAAACCGACCCGGGATCGAACGTTGTAGACGTTCATATCGCGCAGTTGCGCAAGCGTTTGAGGGAAAGCAGCAGCAGCGTGAGAATTCGAACCATGCGCGGCCGTGGGTACGTGCTGGAAACCTCTTCGGCAGCAGACAAAGCGGACTCTAAATCGGGTGTGGGTGAGGAGTCTAACTCGTTTTCCGCAGCGGGAATTGAATAGCGCAAAGGACGTTCGCACAAACACCGTTTTGCAATCCGGCGGCGCTCACGAATTCAAATTCGGACGTCGCCGATTGCGCGTGAAATAAGATCCACCGCTTCCTCGGGCGGCATGTCGCCGGGAATTACCAGCTGAGTTTTTGATGCTGCCGCAGCGTGTGCGCGCGATTGATGTTCTGGTTGCAAATCCTGTCGCCCACTGAGCGGCAGCGACGAATGCGCGGACAGGCTACGATGCTGCACTGCACCACGCACTTCGACACGAAGCACAACGTCTCCCGGCGCGAGACACTTGGCTTCCTCGGCGCGACTACTTGCCACGCGTATCGCGTAGCCTCTCGCCGAGAGCTTCCCCCGCAGTATGTCTCGTTCCTGCCGCGAAGAACTCTCCGCGTATAACAGAATGACGTTCACTTCTCCGGCTTGGGTTGCTTGTCTTCCGGGAGCAATATTTCGACGCACAGGCCTTCGTTGGGTGGCGACGAAAGTATGATCGACCCTTTGTTCTGTTTAACGATTCCGTGCACGGTGGACAGGCCAAGGCCAGTGCCATGTGTCTTCGTCGTAAAGAATGGTTCAAAGGCCTTCGCACGAACGGCAGGCGGAATTCCCGCTCCTCCATCAATGGCGCGGAGACGCACCCAGCAGGGTGCCGGGCTGGCGTACGGAATCGGATGTTCCGGTGGGATATGGTCTCGGCTCAGTACATCGATCAGGATCTCAACGTGGCCCCCATCTGGCTGCGCCTCACGCGCGTTCACCACGAGGTTTAGGAGAATCTGCTCCATCTGCGCAGGGTCTGCGCAGACCATGGCAGGACTATCGCCGCGGTCGAGAAACACCTTAACTCGCGGGCCGGCAACACGAACCAGAACGTCGTGGATACTGTCCAGAATATCGCGAAGATCAAGACGTGTGGGTTCAATACTCTGACGCCTGCTGAAGGCAAGTAATTGCTTCGCGAGCGCCGCAACTCGCTTCGCCGCGTCACTTGCCTGCATGAGATGATCTCTGGAAGACGTGCCGCTATCAAGAGCATCCAAAGCGAGTTCATGATAGCCGTTCATCACATGTGCAAGATTGCTGAAGTCGTGCGCAATACTTGCAGCGAGCAGTCCCAGAGACTCCAGCCGTTGCGCCTGTGACGAGCGGTTTGCGACAACGCGAGCTTCCGTAATATCTCGCGCGACGACTGCCCATTGAACCGGTTCTTTCTCGTCGCGTCGCTCGACCGGAGTTGCGCTGACATCGAGGTAATGCTCGCAGCCATCCTCGCCTGTCCAGGTCAGTTCATTTCGAGTAGTCGTTGCTGTATCCAGTCCCGCGACAATCACACTCCACAACTCTGCCCACTCCCGAGAGTGTCCGGTTGGGTTGTAGCTGCCAACTTTGCTGGAAACGCGCTTTATGCCCAGCACCCTTTCCAATGCGCCGTTTGCAAATACCACAGCCGGCGGGTCGCCGAAATTTGCTCCCGCGCGCACGATCAGCACCACCTCGTCGAGGTCGGAAAGCGCCGTCATAATCGTGGGGATGTCGGGTACCAGACCTTCCCCCTGCGCTCTGTGCTCACTCACATCGACATCTTGTGCGGACGCCTTCTTCCGGTCGAACTGCAGTTGGTCCCCCTTAACGACGGAAACAATGCCCTTTTTGTTCTCTGAGTCAGACATCGCGACGCAGCCCATTCAACAGCATTGTCAGTACCCCTGCGTCAAGATGATGATCGCCAGAGAACATCACTTCCTGCGTGTCGACGTCGTAGCCCCTCAGTGTTTCCAGTACCGTCGCCCTCATATCCAGCGAGGCAAATCGATCTCTATCGCCGGCAATCAGCCAGACCTGAGTATCACGTAGCCCCTCTGTCATACGATCTTCTTGCACATCGCTGGCCAAACCTCCCGCCCATACGACGAAAGTGCGCGGCTTGACTCCGCCATTAGCTATCCATCGCATCGCCGTCGCTACTCCCTGCGAAAATGCCAGCACGCCTACGATCGGAGGCTGGACGGATTTCCTGTTGGACTCGATTACGTCGTGGTAGACACTCTCGAGCCAGGAAATCGCGTCTTCTATGTCGGTTTCCCTCGACTCCCGCGTCATCCAGGTTGCACCGACACGGTCCAGATGACTCCCATCGGAAGTTGGGGCTGCGAGATAGAATCTCGAAAGCCCCTCCGGTGCAATTACGCAGGTGTCCGATGGCACGATATTCTCACCGGCGCGAAGAAATCGCGGCGCGAGCTGTCCGTATCCGTGCAGTACAATCCAATAACGACTCGCAGTGGCAGGATCTTCCCCGACTACGGCGTATCTCGCCGTACGCACGGTTTGCGTACTCACGACCCGGATGCCTCGATCAGTCATGCAAAATCACTCAAAAAATCACGTAAAAACTGGTAAATCACGCGAGAGGGGGCAAAACTCCGGCAAATCCACTCGAAATCATTCGATGAATGCCACTGCCGAAACTTCTACGAGGATTCCCCGGAGTGACACGCCCACTACCGCGCGCGACGGAAACGGTGCCGCAAACACTGACCGGTACACCTGATCGAAGGCTCCCCAGTCATTCTCGTCTGACAGATACACCGTGACGCTCACGACATCTTCGATCGAGGCATCGGCCGCCTCGAGGATCTTTTGCAGATTTGCGAGGGTTACCTGCGTCTGTTCCTCCACTGTCGTTCCGAGGATCTCACCAGTCATCGGATTCCGCGGAGTCTGCCCTGACACAAACAGCATGTTGCCCGCGCGAACGGCGGGTGAATAGGCCCCAGCTGGCGATGGAATGCCCGGAAGCGAAATTGGAGTCCAGGCTCGTTCGGAAGCTTTCATTGTCTTGTGCAAAGGAGGATGGGAATGACAACGTACCTCGATAGTCTCGAGACTCCGGTGCCATTGGTGGACCTTGATCGACTTGCCTTTAATCTGGATCGAATGGCTGCATACGCCAGTCTCCATGGTTTAAGGTTGCGACCGCATGTGAAGACCCATAAAGCTACCCGCATAGCCGCGGAACAGCTCCGTCTGGGTGCAGTTGGGCTGACGTGCGCGACCGTCAACGAAGCGATTGTCATGAGCGAGGTTTGCAGCGACATATTGCTAGCCTACCCGCCCGTTGGCGCCGCACGCCTCGAGGCGATGCTCCGCATTCCCAAAAGTGTCAAGTTGACGGTAGCTGTGGATGATATCGACTCGCTTGGTGCGCTATCGATGGCCGCAAGGCTTTCGGAGCGCGACATTGCCGTACTGGTAGAGGTCGACGTCGGCATGCGCAGAGTTGGTCTTGCTGACCCTGAACTCGCAGTTAGAATCGCCTGTAAACTGACCGACGCTCCGGGGCTCAGCTTTGCAGGTCTCATGCTGTACCCGGGACACATCCGTCAAAAAGCCGACGAGCAGGAGCAATCGCTCCTGGAGCTCTCCGACAACGTAGCGCGATATCGTGAAGCGTTGATTTTAGAAGGGTTCCCCCCTTCCATCGTGAGCGGCGGGTCCACACCGATTGCCTGGCACGCGCACGAAGTCGCGGGCGTAAACGAGGTTCGGCCCGGAACATATGTCTACAACGATCGAACCACGGCACATATCGGCGCCTGTCATTGGGACGACTGCGCGCTGACAATTCTCGCCACTGTCGTGAGCGTGGCGGTACGCGATCAGGCGGTCGTAGACGCGGGAACGAAGGCGCTCGGGCGTGAACCGTTGCGTGCCGACGGGGAACAGGAGACGGGATACGGCGCGCTGCTGGATCGCCCGGAGATCGTGGTATCGCGCATGTCGGAGGAACATGGAATTCTTGATCTCTCCCGCACTGAATGGAGGCCCCGTCTGGGCGACCTCGTTCGTATCATACCAAACCATGTTTGCGTCGCCATGCATCTCTACAACGAAGTGGTGGGAGTGAGGGGTGATGCGGTGGAAACCAATTGGCAGGTGAACGCTCGGGGCAGGAGTCCGCTCGCAATCCCCTACGAGGGGCGTCCAGCGCGACCACGGGCGATGTAGACCGTCGGCGAGGGCGAGCAGTACAACCCGGCGCGATTTAAGTCAGCACGCAATTTTTGCGCACGGGTCACTCCGCTATTTTTCAGCTGTGACAACGGCACTAGCCACTCATCATCGGGTGAATTCAGCTCCAGAAGCGCGACGAATACTTCTTGTCGATGCAGATGCGTTTTTTGTTGCGGTCGCCCGGCAGGAGGACCCCGAGGGAGCAGGAAGGGCCCGCCTGCTGATCGTGGGGGGAAGACCCGGATCCCGTGGCGTGGTTTGCAGCGCTTCGTATGAGTGCCGGGCCTACGGCGTTCGCTCAGCCATGCCAATCTCGCGCGCTTTGAAGCTGTGCCCTGAGGCGCTTAGCGTGCCCGTGCCTCGCGTAGCGTGCGGCCGTCGCAGTCGGGAGATCGCGGCCGTGCTGGCGCGGTTTTCACCAGTAGTTCAATCCTCGAGCGTCGACGAGTGGTATTGCGACATGAGTGGAACGGAGGCGCTTTACTGGAACGAGTCGCTCGCGGCAACCGCGCATCGCATACGGGACGCAGTGTTCGAGCACACAGGGCTCTGGGTGTCGATTGGCGGCGGTGCGTCCCGTCTGATTGCCAAGATGGCGGTGGAGATGGCGAAACCGAAACCCGGAAGCGGGGCGACAGGCGTGCAAATCGTCCCCACGGGAGATGAAGCCACCTTCCTTTCACCGCTCCGGCTTGCGGATCTCCCAATGGTAGGTCCGAAGCTGGCTCGCAAGCTGGAACGATTTGGCATGCTGACAATCGCTGACGCGCAGCATGCCGGCATGGAGCTTCTGGTGCGGCGACTTGGTGCTCGAAGCGGCGAATGGCTTTTCCGACGTGCATCCGGAATCGACGAGAGCATTGTCCACGAGCGCTCCACCCAGAAACAGGTGAGCCGCGAAGATACCTTCGCGCACGACCTCCACGAGCAAGAGGACGTGGAGCGCGAACTGCTCCGGCTGGCGGTTAGAGTTTCCGCCGATCTCCGCGAGCAATCCCTCAGAACGAGGACAGTAACGGTCAAATTGCGCGATGCAGACTTCACCACCCGTTCAGCTCAGCGAACGCTTCGCACACCGATCGAATCCGAACAGTCGGTAGTCAGGGTCGCCCTGGTACTTCTCCGGATGCTCCGCTCTCGACGGCGCGTCGGAGTGCGCCTCCTGGGCATTGCCCTCTCACACTTCGAAGGAGAGTCGCAACCCACGGTCGCTCAACTGGTGCTGTTCGAGTCACCCCGAAGCGAGAAAACGGAGCTCGACGAGCCCGTCGAGGGCGACAGAGACCGGGCGCTCACTTCTGCAGTCGACAGGATACGTGCCAGGTTCGGGCGGAGCGCCATTCTGCCCGCTGCGCTGATTCAGCAAACTGATACTGGACCGCGAGTCGAGGAATAACTGAGCTACTTCTGCTTCCGACGACGCCCCGCACCGCTTAGGTTAGGTCTTGAATTGATTCCTATTACGCCAAGCCTAACCAGATGGAGATGCACCGATGAGCAGCGAGTATAATCCGAACAAACTTGGGTGGCCCGCTGCTGCCGTAACGGTGGTTGGAACGCTTGGCTTATTGTTCACCAGCTACATGGTGCACACGCGCACCTACCGCCATCCTCGCGATCCTATGGCCACCCAGGTTTATCACGAGCGCGACGCCGCAGCAGAAGGTCACGGCGAACATGTCGCCGCACCCGCTGAGCATAATCCGGTCAACGGGCAGCACTAAAAACTCGCTGGCTCCCGCCGTCCGCGCTAGGATTCGAACTGCGCCACCAGGCCCTCGGCCACACATACGCGATCGCGCCCGTTTTGCTTCGCCTTGTACAAGGCCCTGTCGGCGCGAGCTATCCACTCGTCGAGCTCCTCGTGCAGCTCCAATTGGGCGACACCCACTGACGCACCGACCTGAAACTCCAGAGCGGGATGCGGCGCAGGCAACGCCGCAATCTGATCCTGCAGTCGTCGGGCGAGCGTCTCCGCCGTCTTCCAATCGGTGTTGGAGAGTATCGCGGCGAATTCGTCGCCTCCAATGCGGCAGACGATGTCGGACTGGCGCAGAAACACCTTCGTTAGCGCTGAGGCAAGTCCGGCAATAGCGGTATCTCCCGCCTGGTGCCCATACATGTCGTTGATGAGCTTGAGCTTGTCGACGTCCACCATTAGCAGCACAACAGGTTGGCGAGACATCGAAAACATCTGAACCGCGCGCGGTACCATGGCCTCGAACAACTTCCGGTTACCGAGCCCGGTCAATGCGTCTGTCGTCGACTCGCGACGTGCCTCTTCGAGTTGACGTCCTAGCCGGTCCAGCTTGGTGGCCAGCGTAACGTATCTCTGCTTATGCTGATCTTTTCGACTCTGAAGTGCACCTTCGATTGCTGAAACCGCTCCCATGATCTCCGACTTTATCGATCCAGTGTGAAGGCGCTGTAAGGCTGAGCGTGCCTTCGACACCTGAACTTCTGCGGTCTTGTCGGTATGCACATCCACCTGAACAGATTTATGCACGGTCTCCACGCAGGCCCAGAGAGCCTCTCGCAGATCGTTGATGGTACTGGACACATGGCGATGCTCGGCCCTTCTAATACCATGAACGGCGCGCACCAATCCGTCCCAATCCCGCTCGTTGATTCCAACCGCCGCGGGCGAGTCTCCCTCAGCTATTGGATAACCAAGCGTCGCGTGTCGCTGCCAGGCAGTAAGCTCCTGGGCACAATCTTCCGCCGAGCGGTCCGGCAGGTCGAGGGTATTCCTGGCGAGAGCGGACATCACCCCACCAATCGCATCGAGAACCAAGCCCACAGAGTCATCGTTTGTTGTTGCGACGACGCTTCTTGTTCTCATCGGAGTCTGCCGAGACGCACCGCCCTTTATGGCTTTCAAACGGGGACTCGAGTGCCTCGTCGATACCGGATTTACGCTCGAGTCGGCAGCATCGCCTGCTTCGGAATTCTTGCGAAATAACATGAACATGGTTGAAGGTGGGTCCCTAAATGATCGGCACCTGAGCCTCCAGAGTTTAATTCCAGCAGGAAGAGTTTCTCACATTACTTGCTTCCGAAACAGCTTGCCACTTTTGCGGCTAGAACTCCTCGGTGCCGTGGGCCATCACCGGTGCCGCACCCGACATGATCGCGGCAAACAGGGTCGACGTCTCGGGCAGAATACGTGAGAAGAAGAATCGGGCCGTCTTGATTTTCGCCTCGTACAGTTTCTGTCCGTTCTGCTGCGTTGCGAGCCCGGTGAACGCCGCGTTAGTCATTTTCAGCCACTGCCAGCCAACAGCTACGTAACCCATAAGCTTGAGATAATCCGTTGCGGCAGCGCCTGCCTCGTTCGGATTGCCGAAAGCCCGTTCTGCCAGCATCGACGTGGCCTTCTGAAGCGAGTAAAGCGCCGCACCGAGCGATTTGCCAAACTCCGCCTGGACTTCGCCGGCCGCCATCATTTCGTCCACGTCCTTACGGACGAGCTCGAAGAATCTTCGTATCAGTCGACCTCCTTCCATGGGAAGCTTGCGTCCGACAAGGTCGAGAGCCTGCACCGCGTTGGTGCCCTCATAAATCGGCGCAATGCGGGCGTCGCGCACATACTGCTCAATCCCATATTCCCGCACGTAGCCATGACCTCCCAGCGTCTGAAGGGCGAGATTGGTGTTATCGAACCCTATGTCAGTAAAGAACGCCTTGATGACGGGTGTCATGAGCGCAACCATGTCTGAGGCCTCTTCCCGCCTTGCCGGGTCGGGATGTCGGTGTTCGACGTCGATCAGTATTCCGACCCAGCAGGCAAGACTTCTCATGCCCTCGTTGAGTGCCTTCTGTCGCAGGAGTCCCTTTCGGACGTCTGGATGAACGATGATCGGGTCCGCAACCTGGGAAGGGTACTTCGCACCAGTTAGCGCCCGCCCTTGCAGTCGCTCCTTTGCGTAGGCCAGAGCGTTCTGGTAGGCTACCTCAGCGAGACCCAGACCTTGCATGCCGACCGCCAGACGGGCGCCGTTCATCATTACGAACATTGCGCGCATGCCATTATTTGGCTCGCCGACAATCCAGCCGGTCGCGCCGTCGAAGTTTAGCACGCAGGTGGCCGATCCTTTGATCCCCATTTTGTGTTCAATCGATCCGCAGCTGACCGAGTTGCGGGTTCCCGGCTTCAGATCTTCTGTGGGGAGGAATTTCGGTACGAGAAAAAGAGAGATCCCCCTGGTACCCGCAGGGGCGTCGGGCAATCGGGCAAGCACGAGATGCAAAATGTTTTCGGTCAGGTCATGTTCACCCGCCGAGATAAAAATCTTCTGGCCAGTGATGCTGTAGGCACCGTCGCCGGATGCAACCGCTTTGGTGGTTATGATTCCAAGATCCGTGCCCGCCTGCGCTTCGGTGAGGCACATCGTGCCGGCCCAGCTCCCATCAATGAGCTTGGGCAGATATCTCACCTTGAGCTCCTGCGAGCCGTGACTCATCAACGCGCTCACGGCCCCGTGCGACAACCCCGGATACATGCTGAAGGAGAGATTTGCCGAACAGAGCAGCTCCTCCATCACGAAGCGCACCGATTCGGGCAGTCCCTGACCGCCAAACTCAGGTGATGCTGCAATTCCTGTCCATCCGCCGCCCGAGTACTGCTGATATGCGTCCTTGAATCCGCTGGGCGTACTCACCTCGCCATTTTCCCAGCGACAGCCTTCTAAATCGCCGGTTTGGTTGAGGGGAAACAGGACGGTCTCACAGATCGCGGCACCTTCTGTTAGGACTGCGTCGATTACGTCCGGAGTTGCCTCTTCGAGCCCAGGCAACTGGGCCAACTGCGATACGTTGTGAACTTCGTGAAGGAGAAACCGAATATCGTCGAGTGGAGCCTTGTATGACGGCATTGCACATGTCCTGGCTGCGGGCGATGGCGGATGATCTGGTTTGCGCGCAGTGCCTGCGGCGCGCTGTCCGCTAATTTTCGGGTTACGGCTGATGAAAATCCAGCGTGATACAACCAAATATGTGGAGCTACGCGTAATGAAGCAGTTCTTCACCGCAATTGCGGCAAATCTCTTGACTGTCGCGATCTGCGTTCTGGGCGGCATCATTGTTTTAGGCGCGCTGATCGCATCAGTGGCAAGTGCCCGGCCGGTGGGTGTTAGCGATGGTTCGATCGTCGTCATCAATCTCGATCGCGATCTGTCCGATTCTCCCGCGCGTGTCGCTCCGCGGTCTTTCCTGGACGACGCTATACCCGGTGCGGGCGGGGAGCTTTCGCTGCGGTCTGCAATGCTTGCCATCGAAGAAGCCGCGAAGGACGACAAGGTTCGTGGCATGCTTATTCGGGGTTCGATTAATGCCGGAGGGTATCAGTCGGGCTACGCCGCATTGCGTGAGTTCCGCTCGGCAATTGAGAACTTCCGGAAGACGTCGAACAAGCCGGTGCACGCCTTCCTGGTCAATCCGGACACGCGTGATTACTACGTTGCGTCCGCCGCGTCCGACGTAACCATCGATCCTTTCGGCTCGCTCTTTTTCCCCGGTCTTGCGGCCGAACAAGTCTACTTCGCAGGCTTGCTGGAGAAGTATGGAATAGGTGTGCAGGTTAGTCGGGTAGGACGATTCAAGGCTGCGGTCGAGCCCTTCACCCGCGCTGACATGAGCCCGGAAAGCCGTTTGCAGACCGAGGCGTATCTTGGCGACATGTGGAGCGAAGTGAAGCGAGGAGTAGCCGAATCACGCGGTGTAGACACACTGAGCTTGCAGCGACTGGCCGACGACGAGGGAATGATTCAGCCTGCAAGCGCGAAGGCTGCGCGACTGGTCGATCGTGTGGGCTATTACGACGAGATGCTTGTCGACCTCAGGTTGTTGGCCACTGAGAAAAAGGAAAAAGCTGACAGTAGTGCAAAGACTCGCACGGTTTCCGCCAACTCGACGGCGGACGCGGCACTGAGCAAAAAGCCGATTCCACAGATTTCGCTGGAAGACTATGCGCTTGTTGCTGGCGCGCGTACGCGAGTGATTGGGGCCAAGCAGACGATCGCGGTGGTTTATGCCGAAGGCGATATCGTAGACGGCAGCAGCAGCGTCGGAATGATTGGCGGCGACGAACTAGCACGAGAACTTCGCAACATACGTGCTGACAGCTCGGTCAAGGCGCTCGTATTGCGCGTAAACAGTCCGGGCGGAAGCGCGATTGCATCCGAGACAATTCGACGCGAACTGGCGCTGTTCTCAGGCGTAAGGCCGGTAATTGTTTCGATGGGCACCGTAGCGGCGAGCGGAGGATACTGGATAAGCACCGCAGCCACCAGAATATTTGCCGAGCCGAATACCATCACCGGATCGATCGGAGTGTTCTCGCTCGTTCCGAATCTCAAGGGAATTTCCAACAAGAACGGAGTGACGTTCGATACGGTCAAAACGGGACGCTTTGCCGATCTGTTTACAATCTCCCGTCCGCGAACTGCCCCCGAACTCGCGGTGATTCAGCGAAGCGTGGATGCGATATACGACGCGTTTATCGAACGCGTTTCCACCGCTCGTTCGCTGCCCGCCGATTCAGTGCGAAACATCGCCGAGGGAAGAGTGTGGTCGGGAAAGAGAGCCCTGCAGATTGGGTTGGTTGACACTCTTGGCGGTCTGGACGCTGCACTGCGATATGCAGTGGCCAGTGCAAAAGTTATAGGCACATACGAAGTCCGAGAGTACCCGCGACCCAAATCGTCTGCGCAGCTTATAACCGAGATGTTCGAGGACAAGCCTGAGCCGGTGGCGAGCCTGACAGCGGCTGGAAAGCAGATTTTTGCAGGCTCAGACCCTGCGCATCAGTTCGCGCGCGAGCTGATGCAGGAGATGACATTGTTGCTATCCGCGAATGATCCACGGGATCTGTATGCCAGAATGCCATACATCCTGAGAATTCGCTAACGGATTCTACCTCCCCGCTACCCGCAAGCCGAGCCAGAGCTGCCTGCGTAATCCGGGTTCGTAAAAGCGTGCGCGCGTTGCATTCACGACAACTGATCTGGCGAACACCCGGTCGAACACATTATCCACGCCGGCAGTTGCTTCAAGGCTTAATCTTCCGGCCGCAATCTCCGGGCGAAATCCAGCGCGGATATTCCACACAGCAAAACCCGGCGCGAATATGTTCGCTGCATCGGTTGCACTTGAGCGTGATGTCATCAAAGCATCAACCGATGCATACAGTTTGCCTGCGGTAGCGGTCGTCCACCCTTGCATCTGATTGAGAGGCACTCCGGGAATTGCATTACCGGCGAAGCTCACCGTTCCGTTCACGTATTGATCGTAACGAAAGTGCGAGTAGCTGTAAGAAAACCCGGTGTCAAAAATAGAGTTCTTTAATCGTATGCTGGTTTCTACGCCGTCGCGGGAGGTTCGCCCGGCGTTCTTGAATGCCCGCCGTCCCGGCATGTTTGGTACGTCAAATGGTACGAGTTCGTCACGCACTCGCGAACGGAACGCGGCGACGTCCAACTGCAGGAAGCCCGAAATGATAGACTGACCTCCTACCTCCACCGTCAATGTGCGCTGTGGCGCGAGAGAAGCGTTGAGACCCGCTGAACCGTCCGCCTGATTCGTGAGTTCCGTAACGGTGGGTGTCTCGAATGCGCTGGCAATATTTGCGTATAGCGAGAACAGTGGCCGTGCGCGCCAGACGAGACCAAACATCGGGCTTGTAGACTGCAGCACACGTGAACCAGAGTCGTCTGCATTGGTGGCAGAAACAAATGCGTCGCGTACACGGAACGATACGCGATCACTCCGCACCGCTACGCTGGCAAATACATGCTTCGGCGCTTCGAGTTCGAGACGCCCGAAGAAACCGCTGCTGTTGATCATCTCACGCTGGTCGAGTCGGAGCGCTCCGCGTTCAATACCGGGTGACGGGCACCGTGCGGTGGCATTCGCTGAAGGAGATATGTCAGCGCAGTTCTCGAGATTTATCCGGTGATCATTCTGTTCCTGATAATCTCCACCAATCGTGACTCGCAACGGCCATGGCATGTTTTGTTGACGTCGACTGCCGCGAAGCGATATCCCGGACGCTCTTCGGTCGACATCGACAATTGCAAATGCTAATGGATTATCCAGCGTTCTCGAACTCGTGAACGCTGAAAAGCTCACATCGTTGTCCCCTTCGGTTCGGGAAGCAAGTAGCGCAATCTGAGAATGCTGAACCGACTTGCGCGAGTTCTTGCGGATGTTGAGAGAATCGGCGAGGGTGGCGTCGGCGAACAGTTCTGAGATGGTTAAAGCACCGGTATTTTCTGCGCGTGCTGCGTCATAAAGTGAACCCTGCACCTCGACTCTCGTGCCCCGCACATTCGCAAAGATTCGTGCAAAAGCACTCGATGCGTCCAGCCGCGACCAGTCGCGAGTTCCGTTGCCGTGAGTACCCGACGCGCTAGCCAGCCAGCCGAGCGAATTAAACGGACTGGCATACGGGTTTAGCGAGCTAAGCGAGCTTCCTGAAGCCGACACATTGGTTCTTGTGTAGCCCGCGCCACCGGAAATACGCGAACTGAGCGCGAACGGTGCGCTGGCCGGCAGGGCCGACCTGAAATTCACGACGCCGCCAGCGGCGTTGCCATACAGTGCCGCAGCGGTTCCACGTAGAACATCGATGCTTCCCACCGTTTCGAGATCGAGCCAGTCGATGGGTGTTTGACCGTCCGGCAGTGACAGGGGAATACCGTCGCGCAACACCTTCACCCCGCGTACGCCAAACGCGGAGCGCGCGCCAAAACCCCTGATCGCGATTCGCGGATCCTGCGACGGATTGCTTCTTTCCTGCACGACGACGCCAGGCACACCGAGGAGAAGCTCGGACACCGACAGCTTTCGGAGTCCCGGACGTGCCGAGTCCGGCGTGATCGCGAACGTTGCAAAGGGCAGCTCGAATGCGCTTCGCCCTGCGTCTCGCGAAACAGTTACCGACACGGGTGCAAGGACCGGCGGCTTGACCGGCGGTTGTACAGAATCCGGCGGGGCCGATTGCGCCGACACGACACGCGCCGAGACGATGCACGCTGCAACCATCATCGTGGCGAATCTGGAAACGCGTCGCCCTGAGAACAGTGGTTCCTGGCAAAATCCGTTGCTTACGAAATCGATCATGATATGAATTGAGTGTGAACGTACCAGCGCCCGCCAAAGCCATCTCTGCACTGGCGCTCAAACCAATGCGCCGTCAACTTTGGTAATGACGAAGTTCGACTCTCCACCAGTGTTTCCGAAAGGCTTTCGCTGCGCCAGCAGAAATGTGGGCCTCAAGCCGTCGGCTCGCGATCTCACATTGTTTGCCAGCGATGTTGAAGCTGAGGCCACGGCGCTATTTACCCGCAACCACTTTCCCGGCGCGCCGGTGCTGCTGGGTAGAGAAACGCTGCGTCAGGGTCGTCTGCGCGCAATCATCGCCAACAGCAAGGTAAGCAACGTCGCAACCGGCCAGCGGGGGATCGAGAACGCCAGACGAATGGCCGCCGCCGCTGCGGCCGAACTCGGAACAACAGCAGACAGGGTGCTCGTGAGTTCTACTGGAGTGATCGGAGTGCCGCTGCCTATCGACAAAATTGAGCGCGGCATAGTCGGTATCTCGGCGGAGCTGCAGGACGATCCAATGATCGGCGCGGAAGGTATCATGACGACCGACACTCACCCCAAGGCGCTCTCTGCGCGAGTTGGCGACGCAACCATTACGTGGGTCGCCAAGGGATCCGGCATGATCGAGCCCAATATGGCGACGATGCTTGCGTACATATTCACCGACGCCGCGTTCAAGTCGGATGAGCTGCACGAGATGCTCACGGATGCTGCACGGGGCTCATTCAACGCGCTTTCGGTCGATACCGATACGAGTACTTCCGATACCTGCGCCCTGCTCGCAAATGGCCTTGCGGGCCCAGTAAACCGAGAACAGTTCGCGGAGATATTGCGCGCGGGTTGCCTCGAGATGACCGAGATTCTTGCTCGCGACGGCGAGGGCGCTACTCGTCTCATTCGAGTTGAGGTGACCGGCGCTGCCGATGAGGAGCAGGCACGCAAGGTTGCAAAATCTGTCGTCAATTCGCCCCTTGTAAAGACCATGGTTCACGGAGCCGATCCAAATGTTGGTCGCCTCCTTATGGCTGTAGGTAAATGCTTTGATTGCGTTATTAACCCGGGTACCACTGATGCATGGATCAACGGCTTCCAGGTGGTGAGCAAGGGCGAGCGGCTCGAGTTTGACGATGAGATCGTTCGGGAAACGCTGTCACGCGACTCAATCGAGCTCACAATTGAACTTGGTGTGGGAAATGGAGTTGCTCGCGCGTACGGCTGCGATCTCACGCACGGCTATGTGGATGAGAACGCAGCCTACTACTCGAGCTGAATCACTTCGCCGCCGTCGCCCTCCGGCCCAGTACCGAAAAGTCGTACTCGCCCTCTCCGCCCGCGAGCTTCTCGTCCATATGTGCAGCAAGCGCTTTGAGCATGGGAACCGGTTCCGATCCCGCAGTCTCTAGCATGAGCCTCAGATCCTTTCGTGCAACTTCGAGAGTGAAGTGCGCGTCAAAATCATCGTCCACCATCATGGGCGCGCGCATGGCGATCGTGCCGGCCAGGTTGAGTTTGGACCACAGTTCAAAGGCCCCCTTTCGTTCGACGTCAGCTGCGTCTGCCATGTGCATGATGTCGGCAACGACACCCACGATCGAAATAATTGCCGCGTTTCCAAAAAGCTTGTAGCAGGCTGCAAGGTCGGGTCGCTCCCCAACGTGCCAAAGCTCGCCAGTCATCGCCGAAAGATCTGCACGCACCCGGTCTACACGCTCGGAGGGACCAGCCACCAGCATCATCCCCGTGGCTTCTCTGGCCGCCCCGGGGCCCATCATGACCGGCGCGTGGAGATAGTCTATACCGGCCGCGTCAAGCGCTGCCGCGCGGGCGGCGGTCCTGGCGGGACGAGTTGTAGAGTGGTCGACGATCACGGCGCCCTGCGCGAGTTCGCCACGAATTTCCGCGATGACCTCGTCAACCGCATCGTCGTCAAGTAGCACCAGATGCACGATGTCGACTCCAGCTACAGCTTTCGCGGCCGACTCGACGACTCTGGCTCCCTTCGCGGCCAGCGGGTCCGCCTTTTCACGGGTGCGATTCCACGCTACGACGTCTGTCGATCCGCGGGACAAAAGCCCCTCCACAAAACCACTTCCAAGCAACCCCGTTCCCAACACCGCAACACGCTTCATTTGTGCCTCTCCAGATATTTACGAGAATCAAAACGAAAAATCCGCCCTATCGCTGTATCATTCAGGTGTGAATTCTTACAACGCTCCGAACGCACGATCGATCGAACATGAAGAACCAATCCTGCTTTACGACGGCACCTGCGGTCTCTGCGCGCGCAGCGTTCAATTTATTCTGACCCATGAAAGTGAGCCGCACGCGCTGAGATTTGCCACGCTCGAGGGAGAGTTCGGAGATCTTTACCGACGCTCGAGCAAATACCAAGCCTACACAGACTCCGTGGTCTGGCTCGAGCTGACGACGGATGGGAATGTCCGTAATGCTCGAACGCTATCTCAGGCGTTTCTCGCACTCATGAACTACCTGGGCGGTCGATGGCAGACAGCCGCGCGCATCACACGATTCATCCCGCAGCTGTCGCTGGATCTCGCCTATCGAGCGTTAGCAAGTAGCGCAGGGGCACTCGCAGGCGCCCTTCGATGTTGGGTAGCCTGCTCATAGCCATAAGCGATACCGATCAGCTTGCCTTCACTCCAAGCCCTCCCCATAAAGCTGATTCCAGCCGGTAACCGGTCTCCGCGGGTATAACCCATCGGCACCGTAATCGCCGGAAACCCCGTACTGGGCGAGAAAAGCTGACTGTTGTCGCCGTGAGGAGTGTTGAGATCTCCAATCAGACGCGGCGGATTGCTCCAGGTGGGATAAACCACCGCGTCGAGACGCTGCGTGTCCATCATCTCGACTACGGCCACTCTGAGCGCGGCACGCGAAGCTTCGCGACTTGTGCAACCCGAGCTCTCTTCCGGTGATTCGCTCACTGCGGCTGCATCGCGAAGCCGACCCTCAACCGTGGGATGATACTTTCTGCTCTTCAACACGTCGTCAACGTTCTTTACCGGGGCGGCAGGATCGCGGGCAGCAAAGTAACGTTCGAGGTCGGCCTTGAAGCGATTGCATCCGCCGCGCTGCATTCGTTGAATGACGTCGAGCGAATCTACTTTTACCGGGTCTACGATCGTGGCCCCTGCTGCGCGCATGTCATCGAGCGCGCGCATGAATATCTGATTGACTTCCGGGTCGAGTGTCGAGCGTTCGTATGCCTGTCGGAGCACACCGATACGCGCGCCCTTGAGAGCTCCTGGTTTAAGAAACGCCGCATAACTTTTTTCGCGACGCCGATCAGCTTCTTCCGTTACCATGTCAGCTTTGTCAGAAGCTGCGACGACATCAAGTACCGCAACGGCGTCGGCAACCGTTCGTGCCATCGGGCCAGCGACGTCTGCGGTCGAGTTGAGCGGAACGACTCCGGCGCGTGATGTAAGCCCCATCGTCGAACGAATACCCACCAACGATTGATGAGACGAAGGACCACGAATCGAGTTGCCGGTATCGGTCCCAAGTCCAACTTCGCCGAGGTTGGCCGCTACTGCCGCGGCTGTACCTCCGGACGAACCGGCGGTGACACGATCCAACGCGTACGGATTCTTCGTATAGCCGGGCAGAATCGAGCTTACTGTCTCGTACGGGGTGAACGCCCATTCGGCCAGGTTCGACTTGGCGAGAATTATTGCGCCTGCGGCTCTCACCTGCGCAACCATCGTAGCATCCTGCGGCGGTACCCAGCCTTCAAGCGAGAGGGATCCGGCACTTGTCTGCAGATCCTTCGTCTCGAAGTTGTCCTTCACAATCATCGGCACGCAATGGAGAGGGCCAGGTGTCGCACCCGATCGCAGTGCGCCGTCGAGAGAGTCCGCAGTCGCCAACGCCCGGCCGTTGATGGTTACGAGAGAGTTGATCGCGGGCCCCTCTTTGTCGTACACTGCAATGCGGTCGAGATAGCTCTGTACAAGAGATCGACAGGTTAGCGTCCGCGCCTTCATCGCAGATTGTGTCTGTGCGATGGTCGTCTCCTCCACCCGAAACGCGCCCGGCTGAGCAGTTGCCCTGGAGGGCGTAGCAACAGTGAAAGCCACAGATGTCGCGACGAGAGCTACTGACCACCAGATTGAATAACCGATGCGTTCGGGATATCTCATATATCAGAAACTACCTTCTGCTTACTCATCTCCGCCAGCGTCGAACTGACCTGAAGATGTCTGGATATTTGAGGTGAGCCGATCCGCTCCTAACTCCGCTACCCGCTGGTACTCATGAACAAAATGCGTACGTCTTTTCTCGCCCTGCTCTGCTTGGCTTCTCCCTTTGTCACTATTTCCGCGCAGACGTCGCTCGACAAGTCCGAGCAGAAGATCCGCGCGGAAGTAGAGAAGCATCGTGACGATCAGATAGCTTATCTCGAACGTCTCGTGAACATACCGAGTGGAACGCTCAACCTGGATGGCGTTCGCGAGGTTGGTCGCGTTATCGGAGCGACACTCGATTCGATTGGGTTCCAGTCAAAATGGATAGAAGTACCTGCCGCTATGAAGCGCGCCGGTCATCTGGTCTCCACTCATCCGGGGAAACCGGGGTCCCCCCGCATTCTGCTCATTGGACATCTGGATACTGTTTTCGAAGGTCCGAACCAACGATTTGAACGTACCGACAGCATTGCCAAAGGCGCAGGCAGCAATGACATAAAGGGTGGTGATGTCATCATGCTTTACGCCCTCAAAGCATTGCATGCTGCAGGCGCTCTCGAGGATCTGAACGTGACGGTTGTGATGACCGGCGACGAAGAGTATCCCGGTGATCCGCTCAGCGAAGCGCGCGCCGCACTGATCGACGCAGCTAATAGCAGCGATCTGGCGCTCGCATTCGAAGGTGGATCGCGCACGATGGCAACAATTGGACGACGCTCAGCGAGCGGATGGGTGCTCAAGGTTACCGGCGAGCAAGGCCATTCATCGGGAGTTTTTCGCAGCGGGTATGGCGCGATTTACGAGGCTGCCCGTATTCTGGATGAATTTCGACGGGAACTCGCAAGCGAAGAGAATCTTACCTATAATCCCGGCACAATTGTTGGTGGCTCGAACGTCTCGTATGACAGTCTCGCGCAGACGGGATCGACAGCAAGCAAGACAAATATCATTGCGCCGATAACATGGGTGCAAGGCGATCTTCGGGCGATGGATGAAGCACAGATTTCGCGCGCGAAAGCAAAGATGCGCGAGATTGTCGGCAACAATCTCAAAGGCACAAAGGCCGAAATATCATTTGGAAACGGATATCCGCCAATGGCTGTTACGCCGGGCGGCGAACGGTTGCTGAAATTTTATAGCGGCGCGAGCGAATCGCTGGGCTACGGCGCCCTGACAGCAAGCGATCCAGCGAGACGCGGCGCCGGTGATCTGAGTTTTGTAGCTCCAATCATTGATGGCGTAGAAGGCCTCGGCGCGCTGGGTAACGGTTCGCATTCGCCAAACGAGACGGTGAATCTGAATGCGCTCCCAATGCAGACGGAGCGTGCAGCGGTGATGTTGTATCGTTTGTCGCGCGAGAAGGCAGCAACGTTTCGGAGAACCGGGAATTAGGAGACGACTTCGCTTAGCACAGGGAGAACATTCCCGGATGCTTCATCCAATGTTCATCCAGAACGTGTAATCGATTTTGAATGCCACCATATCGCTCAAACTGGGCCTTGCTTCCGGAAGCATTTGCAGAACACTGAAAATCAGGTGGACCGTGAGCCCCGCACCCACCATGCTCAGGTACAGAAGCGCCGAGAGGTAAACGGCGAACTTCCAACCATAATATTTTGCGTTGAAATAGATGACTGTCGCGGCCACCAGATCTCCGCCGAGAAAAGTCATCACTCCACCAAAAGACGCATTTTTTGACCACAACATCGCGGCCAATGGCACATTTCCCATAGAGCCTATAAAAGTGAAGAAGGCAATTACAGGAGCCACCAATGCGTTTTCGATAAGCACCGGCACCGATGGATTGGTGCTGGTCTTTTACACCTGGTAAAATCAGCGCGAGGATTTCATGCAGAGGTCGTGCCAACGCCACTGGAAACCAATGTCCTGGTTAACGCGCGCTGGCATTTGATTGGCCCACTTCTCCCCTGACTGCTATGCCGCCAGCAACACCTGACGGTTTACGAGTGGCATAACCTGTTCGGCTATTCGCTCCATCTCTTCAAGTTGAGGACTGCACTGAATTAGAAGGAGGTTGAGCCCGGCCTCCTGAAACGTAGCGATCTTGTCGGCGACTTGTTCCGGAGTTCCTACGAGGCCCGCACGCAATCCACGGTTGGAGACAGAATAATCCTTTATTGTAAGCGATTGATCCAGCTGTGTGTTTGCGATCCAGTCCTGATAATTGGCAAACCCCGGTGAGCCCGCCTCGACATTTGTTATTCGTTCCACCTCTCGCGCAGCCTCTCGCTCTGTGTCCCGCACCACCACGTACGCCGCCATGCCGTACTGCATCGGCCCACCATTCGTTGCGCGACGGCGTTCCCGCATCTGCTCGATCTTCGCACCGATG
>JBBSTN010000014.1:0-22848 GCA_038235845.1 Gemmatimonadales bacterium
ACTTTGCGTGCAGAAAAAGCGCTCAATCGAGAGTTGGACAAGTTGCACGAGCTCGAAGCAAGCATCTCGGAACACAAGGAGCGCCACGATAAAAACCTGGGCGTGCTAAACCAGGCGCATAAGCTTAAAGAAGCGACTGCGGCGATGTCGCAGGTAGAAACCGGTCGCCGACAGCTTGCAGATGAAGAGAGCGAGTTGCTTGCGTTGACTCGTCGAATTTCCGATTTACGCAGCGCGGCCGAAGCGCATAGTGCAGCGTCATCCGACATCGATGCTGCGCAGGAAGAAGAGCGCGGGGCGATTGCTTCCGATCGGGCCACGATTGAGACTGAGCTCGCAGCGGCGATTGCGCGACGGATGAAGTCGTCGAAAGGCGTTCCGGCGCCTCTTCTCTTCAAGTACGACCGCGTGTGGGGACGTCGTCGATCGACTGCGATATTCCCGCTTGGTCTGGGTTTTTCCTGCGGCAACTGCGACACCGGGATGGCGTTGCAGCGTCGTCCAGCCATGGCTAGCGGAACCATGATATCCACCTGTGAGGGGTGTGGCGTTCTGTTGTATCAGCCCAAGCCCCCGCAGCAGCCCGTTGAGAGCTGACGGTGCTTCAAAGCGGGCGCAACGATGAATGAGCCTTCCCTTCGGACCGCACGCGGGGAGAGACGACGGCCCGATACACGTTGGGTCGCAGTCGAAGAGCCGGCTTCGGAATTGGTAGCCTCGCTCTGCGAAAAGTTGCTCCTGCCGGAAACCGTTTGCCGTCTGCTCGCAAGTCGTGGCTACAAGGACGCCGAAAAGGCCAAGCGTTTTCTTCGTCCCAGATTGGATCATCTCGCGAGCCCGAACGAGCTATTCGACCTGACACGCGCCGTAGCACGAATCGCTGATGCAATTCGTCGTGACGAAACAATATTCGTTCACGGCGACTACGATGTCGATGGAATGAGTTCCACCGCACTGATAACACGCGTTTTGCGTGGCCTCGGTGCGTCCAGCGTGGTTCCATTTGTGCCCAATCGTCTCACCGACGGCTACGACCTCGGTCCTGCAGGTGTTGCCGCCGCAACCGCCGCCGGCGCCTCGCTTGTGATCACCTGCGATTGTGGCACCAGCGCTATCGAGCCTGTTGCTCAACTCAGCAAGCTAGGCATCGACGTGATCATAACCGATCACCATCTGCCCGGCGGTCCATTGCCGGATGCGTACGCAATCTGCAATCCACGCAGGCCCGAATGCACACATCCCGACAAAGACCTCGCCGCAGTTGGAGTTGCGTACAAGCTCGCACTCGCGCTGTGCGAAGCGATGGGTATGCCTTCCGGTCTTGCACATCGCCAGCTCGACCTCGTTGCACTTGCGACAGTCGCCGATGTTGCGCCGCTACGGGGGGAGAATCGCGTGATGGTCAGATATGGCCTCAAACTTCTCGCAGAAACCACGCATCCGGGGTTAAGGGCTCTCATTCGTTCGAGTGGTCTAGATGGAAAACCAATCACTGCCGGTCGAGTGGGTTTTGTGCTAGCACCGCGTTTGAACGCCGCAGGAAGAATCGCGGACGCCAAGTTGGGATTGCGTCTGCTGCTCTGCGAAAAACAGGACGAAGCAAATGTCATCGCCCGTGAACTCGAAGAGCTGAATAGAACGCGCCAGGAAATGGATCGGGTTGTGCTGGACGACGCGCTCCGTCAGGTCGACTCTGCAGAAATGCGTGATCGATACGCCTATGTTCTCGGCGGAGAAGGATGGCACGCGGGCGTGATTGGAATCGTTGCTTCCCGCATCGTGGAAGCAACCGCACGGCCGGCAGTCCTGGTTTCAATAGAGGATGGAATCGGCAAAGGCTCCGGCCGTTCTATCGGAGCGTTTGACCTGCATTCTGCTCTCTCCGAGTGCCGATCGCATTTCATCCGCTTTGGTGGTCACCGTGCAGCGGCTGGCCTTACAATGCGTTCCGACAAAATGCCCGCTTTCTCCGAGCAGTTCGAGCAGGTTGCAAGAGCCAGACTTTGCGAAGACGATCTTGTGCCCGAAATTCGAATCGACATCGAACTGCCAATAGATCGTGTCGGCGACGACCTGGAAAAGCTGCTGCGCCACTTTGAACCTTTTGGAATGGGTAATGCTGCACCGACTTTCAGATCGGAGGATGTGTTGTTGTCCACTCCCCCGCGAAAGGTGGGATCAGATGGACTCAAGCTTACACTCGCCGCAGGTCAGGGCTCGATCGACGCCCTTGGCTGGGGCATGGCGTCGAGAGCAGGGGAATTGAATATCTCTCGGCCCATTAGCCTGGCATATCGGCTTGAACGCGACGAGTATCGTGGAGTGTCGCGCCTGCAACTGAAATTGTGTGATCTCAGGGACGACAACTGATGCGCATCGTTGCTGGCAGATGGCGGGGACGACGTATTTCTGCACCGCCAGGCGACGGTGTTCGTCCAACCGGTGATCGCGTTAGAGAATCCTGGATGAGCATTCTCCACCACCGACTTCCCGAGTCGCGTGTGCTCGACCTGTGCGCGGGAAGCGGCGCGCTCGGTCTTGAAGCACTCTCGCGTGGAGCAGTTCACTGTGACTTCGTCGAATCTTCCCGTGCATCGCTCGTTGTGCTCGAGGAAAATATTCACCGGCTGGGCCAGCCGGATGGTGCATCCGTCCACCGAGTTGAGGCGGTGCAATTCGTGAGTGGCCTCGCACAGTACAGCTACGACGTAGCCTTTGCCGACCCGCCGTACGGTGGAGACGTTGCCGAACAGCTTGTGGAGCTCTGGCTCGAAGTTCCATTTGCGCACGTATTTGGCGTGGAACACTCGTCCAAAGTTTCGCTTCCGGCACCCGGTCGTTCGCGACGATACGGATCAACATCGCTCACCTTTTATCACAGCGCGGAGTCGTGACGTCTTCTGCACCGGCATTGCCAGAACGCATCGCGTTGTACGCAGGTTCATTCGATCCGATAACACACGGTCATGAAGATCTTATCAAGCGCTCGCTGGCGTTCGCCGATCGAGTAGTAGTTGCAGTTGCCAATAATGGCAGCAAGGTACCGCTCTTTACGGTTGAAGAACGTCTCGGATTCATAAGCGAGATAGTTGGTTCGAACGTTCGTATTTCTGTGCGCTCCTTCAACGGACTCCTTGTCGACTTCGCCCGGGAACTCGGCGCAAGCGTAAACGTACGTGGGCTTCGCGCCGTCAGCGACTTCGAGTACGAGTTCCAGATGGCTCTCATGAATCGTCATCTCTTTCCGGAGCTGGAGACGGTTTTCATGGCTCCTTCGCTCGATACCACGTACATCAGTTCGAGCATGGTTCGCGAGGTGGCGAGATTTGGTGGCGACGTTTCCAATCTCGTTCATCCGATTGTGGCGCGTGCGCTAAAGGCACGCTTCGCAAAGTCAAAATCGGACGAAGAGAGCAGGAGATGACAGCCCAGTCGCCGCACGATGCCACCGGAGCGGAGTTCGTCGAGTCCTTGCACCAACGTGCTGCGCTCAATCAAAGGTCGATTCTTTTTCCGGAGTCGAATGATTTCAGGACTGTTGAAGCGATCATATCGTTGATGCGTCGCGCATCGGTGCGGCCGGTGATGGTGCGTCGAAGTGACGCCACTACCGGCGTAATGCCATCTGGACGAATCGAAATACTTGATCCTCTTACGGATCCACGCGCCGATGAAGTAGCCGCGCTTCTGGTTGAACGACGAGGAAAGCGGGGCATGACGAGCCACGGTGCCCACGCGCTCTCCCGGTCTCCGCTCTACTTCGCCAACGGTGTTGTCGCACTTGGGTATTTCGATGGATGCATTGCAGGCGCGGTGACGACAACCGGAGAAGTTGTCCGATCAGCACTCTGGACGATCGGCCCGGCGCAGGGCATCAAGACCGTTTCATCTGCTTTCTACATGGTTGTTCCGCCTTTTCGTGGCAGCATCTCGGAGGTGCTCACCTTTACTGACTGTGGTGTCGTGCAGGCACCCACGTCGAGGCAGCTTGCCGATATTGCGATGGCCGCCGCTAATGATAGACGCCGCATAGTTGGCGACGAGCCGCACGTCGCGTTTCTCTCTCACAGCAGCGTGGGAAGCGCAGAAGGTGTCGACATCAACCGCGTTCGTGAAGCGGTGGCACTTGTGCAGGCAGAGCACCCGGAAATCAGCGTTGCGGGTGAGCTCCAGGCTGATACTGCACTGATGCCGGATGTCGCAATACGCAAAGCTCCCGGGATTTCCTCCGCCGGATTGGCAAACGTTCTCGTCTTTCCGTCGCTCGACGCGGGAAATATCGCCTACAAGCTCGTTCAACGTCTTGCCCATGCGAGAGCCTTTGGCCCCATACTTCAGGGGCTTGCGAGGCCATGCTGCGACTTGTCCCGAGGTGCGACAAGTGACGACATTGTTCATGTCGCGGCGATTGCAGCTCTGCAGGTCCGCTGAGGCAACCGAACCAACGACACGTAACACGTTATAATAGGGAGCTGTAGCATGAGTTTTCAGGTAACGAAGGATCAGGGTGCGACAGTCGTGGACGTGGCGGGACAGCTCGTCGTAACCAATCGCCAGGAGTTCAAACAACTTGTTCTGGACGAGATTGAGCGCGGCGCGCGTCTGCTTGTCGTTGATTTCTCTCGTTCTCCGTACATCGATAGCTCCGGGTTGGGCGCACTGGTTTCGCTCGGGAAGCGCATGCGTGAAGCCGGAGGCGAGTTACGTCTGGCCGGCTTGAACGAAGATCTTCGCACATTGTTCGAACTCACTCGCCTCGACGCGCTGTTTCCGATCTTTGCCAGTCGCGCAGATGCGCTGGTGGCCCAATCCGCAGCGAACTGACGTGATGTCCACCCGGGTTTCACACCGAGAGGGTGCGCCCGAAAACCCTTTTGGTGATCTCGCCGAGTGGACAATTGCTTCGGACATACAGGCGATTGATCATGTAGTCGATGGCGTTATCAGTTTCTGCGCTTCCGCTGGATTTTCTGCACGTCACAGGCGATTCAATGTGCCGATTGCGCTAACGGAAGCGCTTTCCAATGCCATCCTTCGTGGCAATCAGAACGACAAGTCCCGACGCGTGCATATCACGTCGTCCGTCAGAATCACGCCGGAGAATGCGACCCTGTTGATTGACGTCACTGATGAAGGCGAGGGTTTTGACGTGGATAACGCAGGAGGGTCGCCCGACTCTCCCGATTGGCTCGATCGGGAAGATGGTCGCGGCGTATTTCTCATGCGATCGCTGATGGACCGCGTTGAATGCGGGCCTGCCGCGGGGGATTGCGGATACACTGTACGACTGATTCTTTATCGCACATGACAGAGTTCGCTGCCCTGCTGGCCGCGTTTCGCGAGGCCACTGGGCGCGAAGCCGCACTCTGGGGATCTGGGGATGGCTCCGAGCCCGCTCCCTTGCTAGGCGCCTCCTCTGACGCGTTTGCCCAGCGTTCGCGTGCCGCGACCGACGGCAAGGTCGATGTAGCAGAGTGGTGCAGTGCGCATGATCTGCAGGCGCGACATATCACCGATCGATCGAGTGAAGCCTGGTTGATCCTGGACATCGCACGCACCAGGTCCGACCGCCACAGCGACGACAATCTTCTCGTGCAGCTTCTTCCAGTGGTACACCGGCTGATTCGGGAGCGTGATGGCGCCACTCACGAATTGGCCGATCGATATGAAGAGATCAATCTTTTATACGCTATCGGTGAACTCCTGGGTGGAACTGCGTCTGTCGAGAGTGTAGCGGAAACACTTCTCCAGGAATTGGCTGCGACTGTCGGAGCCACGCGCGCGGTATTCCTGCTCACACATCGTTCGTCCGACTCAGTTGGAAAACTGGTACCGATCGCGTCGATCGGCCTGCGCGATGCCGCTTATCCCGAGATTTCGCTGGACAACGACTCACATATCGCCGTTTGCGCATTCCGGCTCAGTAACGCGTGTACAGCAGAGGGCGTTGCGGCTCGTCGTGGGGATCCCATAATCTCGGCCAATGCTGAGGCGTTACTGGCGGTGGCCATAACCCGGCCCAGCTCGGGGGCAGGCATTACAGGCCAGTTCCAGGCGGTCGCGCGCCTGGGGCAGCCGTTACCAGTGAGCCATTCGAGCGTGCCGCCCGGAGTAATAGTTCTTGGAGCGAGGAAAGAGACCGATTTTTTCACTGCCGGAGATCGAAAACTCGCGTTGGCAGTCAGCACACAGGTAGGTGTCGCGCTTCAGAACGCGGCTCTCGTGAGAAGTGCGATGGAGCGTCAGCAGCTAGTAAGAGAGCTGAGGCTCGCGCACGACTTGCAGCTCAAATTGTTGCCGGACACGCGCGTAGTGGGCCCGGAAGCGCGTGCTGCGGCGCGTGTTGTGCCCGCGGAAAGTGTTGGCGGCGACTTTTATCTGCTCGTGCGGCTCGATAGCGATCGCACCGCTGTCCTGATTGGCGACGTGTCGGGTCACGGCTACCAGGCGGCACTCGTGATGGCACTTTCACTGTCGGCGGCAGCAATTCACGTGCAGGCGGCATTCGACCCCGCCATAGCGCTCGAGTCTGTGAGACGGTCACTCGCTGAGGAACTCATGTCGACCGACATGTCGCTGTCGCTCTGCTATGCACTCATTGACGCCCGACTCGGTGAGTTGCGCTATGCGAACGCAGGACACCCGCATGCGTTTCGACTGGGCGCGGACGGCGACTGTCTCCGACTTTCCGCCTCGGTGCCGCCGCTCGGTTTTTCAGAGTCGGCCATTGCGGACGATTCGGTTCCATGGCGTAAGGGAGATCGCGTTGTGCTGTTCACCGACGGCTTAGTTGACGCCCGCGACGGCAACGATGGCAGCCTCGGCGAGCACGCGGTGCTCGGGGCGCTGGGCAGGATTACCGCGGCGTCGACGCCCGAGGAAATTCTTGGGTCGCTGCTTTCGCTCGCTGAATCCCACGCTGGCGACACTCCACTTCGGGACGATCTTGCCATCGTGGTAGTCGATCGGCCCGGGTGATCGATTAATGCGCAAGGCGAGTGGAACAAGGGAGTTGCCTTCGGCTAGAAAGCGGTTTGGTCAGCATTTTCTTAGGGACTCCACGGTGCTCGACGCCATTGTGGAAGCCCTCGGACCGTTAGAACACAAAACGGTGGTGGAGATCGGACCGGGTCGCGGTGCGCTCACCGACCGTCTGGTTGCTCTCGCCAAGCGCGTCGTGGCGGTCGAACTCGACCGGGACCTGTCGACTTACCTGTCCCAGCGCTACCGCGATCTCCCGCATGTGAGCATCGTGCAGGGGGATGTATTGCGGCTTAAACTGGCTGAACTGGGCGGTTCTGAGTTCGTTCTGGCTGGAAACGTTCCCTATTACATCACAACCCCGATTCTGTTTCACGCGCTCGAACGGCCGCGTCCAGTGAACGCGGTTTATCTCGTGCAGCGCGAGGTTGGAGAGCGAATGGCGGCGACGCCGGGAAGCAAAACATACGGCGCGCTGAGCGTGAATATTCAGGCCGTGGCAGGGGTGGAGCTGCTTAAAATTGTGCCGCCGGGTGCATTTCAACCACCGCCCCGGGTGCAATCGGCGGTTGTCCGACTCGTACCGCGCGCCAAACCAGCAATAGACGAAGGCAGCGAAGACCGCTATCGCGGGCTCGTGATTTCCGCGTTCGGGCTCCGGCGGAAACAGCTGTTGCGCGTTGTCAGAACCATCGCATCAACCGACGCCGAAACCGCTGGAAGCATCATCGCGCGAGCTCAGCTCGATCCTATGGCGCGACCCGAAACCTTATCGCCGGCCGACTTTGCTCGACTGCTCCACGAGATGAATCAGTCGGACTCGTTTTCCGGGAAGGAGTTGGTGAGCGCAAATGAAAGACTTTCCAGCTCCATCGCCATGTTGACCGACTTGAGCGAGACGTGAGGCGGCACTGTGATCTGAGTTGGCGCAAAATTGAGGATTGCCCGTATTCCTGAGCGGATGGCGCGATCGACAACCTGCTGAGCATCGTCCGCTGGAATGGCGAGCACGGCAATGCGCGCCTCCTCCCGTTCGATGTCTGAATCGAGTTCTTTCATGCTGCGAACGGTGGCGTCCCCCCACGGCTGCCCGATTTTTCTCTCGTCGTTGTCATAGACCCCAATAACTCGAAAGCCTCTCTGTAGAAAACCGCGATAGTTTGCAAGCGCGGCGCCGATTTTTCCTGCGCCTATAATTACCACTCGCCACTCATGTTCGAGTCCGAGTATCTGGCGGAGGCGGTCGGAAAGTTCGTGAACCGGGTAGCCGAGACCGCGTTTGCCGAATGATCCGAAGAAGGAGAGATCTTTGCGCACTTGCGCCGGCGTGGTGCCGCAGAGCTGAGCGAGCTCATCGCTGGAGGCAGTTTCTCGGCCGCGCGTGTCCAGATCCTCCAGATAGCGGAGGTACATGGAGAGTCTGCGGACGGTGGATTCGGCTATACGTTTCACTGGATTCGAATGCTTGTGAAATACTTCACAAAGCTAGACCCCCGCGACCGGTTTTGCCAGCCGGGCGATCGTACTACTTTGCGTGTTGATGTCAAATCTCTCGCTGGAATTGTTCGAAGGCACGCAGGTCCACAGTCGCCCAACGACCCTGTCAGCACGCGCCGCGCTGCGCCTGGGCGCTGGTCCGCTTGACGCAGTGACCCTCATGTCGGATGTCTGCCAGGTTTCCCGTCTTCGGCGGGAGGCCGCCGAGCGTATGGCGTCTGCACTGCTAAGCGGTCATGATGAGTTCATAAAACTTCCGAGCGGGCACTGGTCGCTTCGCGTCGCTACTACCGCGAACCCTGCGGGACGCGTTGAGGTCGGATTGGACGGATGCGTGGGTGGGCGCGGGGATGGCCGCTCGCATGCACACTCGCGTGCACACTCGCGTGCACCGGCGCTCTCCGCTATGACTCCCTCGCTCAGGGACGTCGCGTTTGCTGTCGTCGACGTGGAGACCACGGGTAGCCGTGCTGCCGGCACTGACAGAATCACTGAAATAGCTATCGCGCTGGTCCAGGGGGGACAGGTGAGCGAAGTGTACTCCCAACTTGTCAACCCGGAGAGACTCGTACCGGTGCACATAACGGCGCTAACGGGAATATCCTGGGAGATGGTAAAGAATCAGCCATGCTTTCGTGAAGTGTCACATCACGTGACGTCTCGAATTGCGGGCTGCGTATTCACGGCACACAACGCGTCTTTCGACTGGCGATTCGTTAGTGAGGAGTTGCGTCGCGGTAACGGTCAGTCATTGTCTGGCCCGAAGCTTTGCACAGTGCGACTGGCGCGGGTGATGTTGCCACAGCTGCCTCGTCGATCGCTAGACCACGTCGCGCATTACTTTGGTATCTGTATTTCCGCGCGCCATCGGGCAGCGGGAGACGCTGAGGCAACGGCGAAGGTGCTGCTTCGCCTGCTCGATATTGCCGAGGACAACGGCATCGATACGTGGGCCAAGCTCGAGGCGGCGGCGATGACCCCCGCGGCCCGAAGACGTTCGAAGGCAGCCGATCGTCGTCGACGATCTCTGCCTCACTCATTCCTTGAGGATCATTTCGCGTGACATTCCCCGGCCCGTTGCTCGAGTCCCGTGAGTTTGGCGATTGGCGCATTCACGCCATTCAGGCCAGTGGACAGCAGCTCGATGGAGGCGCCATGTTTGGCGTAGTGCCGAAGCCGCTGTGGGAGCGACGACTGCCTGCGGACAAGCGGAACCGCATTCAGCTCGGAATGCGCTGCTTGTTGATCGAACATGGCAGCGAACTGGTTCTCATCGACACCGGAGTAGGCAACAAGGAGTCCGCCAAGTTTCACGAAATATACGGTATCGAAAACCGCACCCCGGGAACACCGGATGACGGTTCGCTTGCATTGCTGGAAGGCATGCGCGAAGCGGGCTTCGGGCCGGATGATATCACCGTAGTGATCAACACGCATCTTCATTTTGATCATGCCGGAGGGAACACGTCCGTGGGCGCCGAGGGCCAGGTGTCACCGACTTTTCCGAATGCAACTTACGTGGTTCAGCAGGGAGAACTGGATTTTGCGACGAACGCCAACGAGCGCACGTCCGCGAGCTACTTCCCAGCCAACTGGGATTCCATCCGGTTGGCGAAGAAGCTGAAAACAGTGAAAGGTGACATGGAGTTGTACCCCGGCATTTCGCTCCGACGTACGCCGGGTCACACGCCTCATCACCAGAGTGTGATTCTTCGTTCTGGCGGCGAGACGAGCTGTTTTCTCGGCGATCTTGTTCCAACTGCCCATCACCTGCCGCTCCCGTGGATTATGGGGTATGACGTCGAGCCCCTGGTAACCCTGGAAACCAAGCGTCGGCTGCTAGGAGAGGCATTGGACGAGAACTGGCTTTTGATATTCGAGCACGATGCTCATCATGGATTCGGTAGATTGGCGCACGACGGGAAGAATTTCGCTCTGACCCTTGAACCACGCGCGGAGACGGCGTAGGTTATAAGGTTGTCCGCAATCTGGATGGCCGAGCGGTCGAGAAGGCGGCTATAGCTGCTTTTGAGGCTGGTTACTTGCTGTGAATTAAATTGAGAAGCGGGTTGGCAGCGACGCCACTCCCACCCTTCGGCCCCTGTTTCGCCTGATATTGGCGAGTTTTACCAGACAGGGTGTGCTGCAGGAGTTCATCGACCGGACAACACGCGTCTTTTCAGACGTGGTGGCAGCTATTGCTGCTTGTTTTCGGCGCGACGCGGACTCCTTGGCAGGGTCCGCGTTTTTTGTTTCTATCCACCGGAGTTGGCGTATTCAGGATTCCACGAAGCGGCCGCCGCGGGTCAATCGGCAGATTCGAATTAGTCCCGTTCGCGTAATCGCGGCCGACGGAAGTCAGCTCGGGATCATGGAAGTGGACGTGGCTTTGGCCCAGGCGGTAGAGCAAGGGCTGGATCTCGTTGAAGTTGCGGCGGCCGCGAGGCCGCCCGTTGTTCGAATCATGGACTTTGGAAAGTTCAAGTTCGAGCAGGCGAAGCAGGCTCGAATCGCCAAGAAGAAACAGCATGTCATCCATTTGAAGGAGGTCAAGTATCGACCGGGAATCGATGATCATGACTTCGAGACCAAAACGCGTCATGCGCGACGGTTCCTCGAAGAAGGAAACAAGGTCAAGGTGACGCTGATGTTCCGCGGTCGCCAGATTGCACACCCCGAGTTGGGTAAACAGGTGGTTGATCGCGTGGCAACCGAGCTTTCCGAGATTGCGAAGGTGGAGAGTTCGCCGATGATGGAAGGAAAATCGATGACGATGATTCTCGCGCCGAAATAACGCGCGAGCTTTGATGTGCCGCCCATGTGGCGGTTTACCGCAGCCGTGAGCAAGATATGCCTAAGATGAAAACACACAGCGGCGCCAAGAAGCGCTTTTCCGTGACAGGATCGGGAAAGATCCGGCGCCTGAAGGCCTACAAGAGTCACATTCTTACAAAAATGGATGCAGGCAAGAAGAGAAATCTTCGTCGTCCAACCATCGTCACCACCAATGGTGAGATCAGGCGTATCAAGCGCATGCTCGTGGCCTGAGGAGATCATAGAATGCCACGGGTAAAATCAAACGTCGTTCGTCTGCGTCGTAAGAAGCAGATTATGAAGCACGCCAAAGGAGCTTTTGGCGGCCGCAGCAAACTCTGGAAAGCAGCGAAGGAAACAGTCGAGCGCGGCTGGCGCTATGCGTATCGCGATCGCAAAAACAAGAAGCGCGACTTCCGTCGCCTCTGGATTGTGCGTATTAACGCCGCTGCCAGACAGCACGACATGTCATACAGCGTTTTCATGAGTGGCTTGAGTGCATCTGGCATCGAGATCGACCGAAAAGTTCTCGCCGATCTTGCAGTGCGTGAGCCAGCGGCGTTTGCAGCAATCGCTGAGCAGGTTCGTATTGCTCTCGACGCCAGCGCGAACAGCGCCTCAAACTCCCCTGCCGTCGCCTGAACGGCGGTAGCAGTACAGCTCGAGACAACATCAGGTATGTTCAATTAGTTTTCGGGGCCGGTTTCCCATGGATGCCGGCCCTTTCCGTATCCCTGACAGGAATTGTCGCTCGTGGAAATATCCGAGTATCTCCTTTTGGTCAACTCACTTGCGGACGATTCGCGAGCCATGCTGAATGCACTGGTTCCAGATACGCGAATCGATGTTGCAAAAGGAAAACTGAACGCACTCAAGGACGCGCGCATGGCCGCGCTGCAGGCGGGCATTCGCGAACTTTCCCCGACCGATAGAAAGACTGCCGGCGCTGCGTTCAATACGCTCAAGAATCTTGTCCAGACTCTCATCGACGAGTTCGAGGTGAGAAGCTCATCTACCGACAACACATCGTCAACAATTGATCTCTCTTTGCCGGCTCGCCACGGCTGGCAAGGCACTCTGCATCCGGTCACGATTGTCATCGACGAGATCTGCGAAATATTCCGCGAGCTTGGATTCACTATCGCGCTTGGTCCTGAGGCTGAAACCGAGTGGTACAATTTCGGTGCGCTGAATTTCCCCGCCGATCATCCGGCTATGGAACTGCATGACACGTTGTATCTGAGTAAGGAAGCTCTGCTGCGCACTCACACCTCGCCGGTGCAGGTGCGCACTATGCAGCGCTACAGTCCGCCCATACGTGTACTATGCCCCGGACAGGTGTATAGACGCGATTTCTTCGACGCCACTCACGCTCCAGCTTTCATGCAGCTCGAAGGTCTGGCGGTGGACGAAGGAGTTTCGTTCGTTGATCTCAAAGCAACTCTCGCAGAGTTTGCCCGACGGTTTTACGGCAAGACTCGGCGTGTTCGGTTCGGTCCTTCTTATTTTCCTTTTGTCGAACCCGGTGCGCAAATGGACGTTGAGGTTGACCTGAACGACGGGAAGGGGCTTCGATGGGTCGAGATACTCGGTTGCGGAATGGTGCACCCAAACGTTCTCGACGCAGCCGGTATCGATAGCGAGGTCTATACCGGTTGGGCGTTTGGAATGGGCCCAGCACGCATTGCGATGTCACGCTATGACATCAGCGACATTCGCGTGCTCTACGATTCAGATGTCCGATTCCTGGAGCAGTTCCCGCAATGATCGTATCACATGAATGGCTCAAGCAGTTTGCGCCACAGAGCAAATCGGCGGTTGAAATTGGCGAGCTGCTGGGGAGGCACTGCGTGACGCTCGATTCTATCGCTCGTATCGCTGCCGACCTGTCGCGTTTCGTGGTCGGGCAGGTTGTATCTGCAGCGAGACATCCCGACTCCGATCATCTGTGGATTACGAAAGTCGACGACGGAAGCGGCGAAATACTCGACGTAGTGTGCGGCGCTCCGAATGTCGAGCAAGGAGCAAAGTATCCGTTTGCTCGCACAGGTACCGTAATGCCCGCCGGGCTCACAATCGAGAAAAGAAAGATTCGAGGACAGACATCCAACGGCATGCTCTGTTCCGCCAATGAACTTGGCCTTGGCGAGGATCACGACGGTATTCTCAAACTCGATACCGATGTTGCCCCAGGCACGTCGATTAACGCGATTTTTGGCGATGGCGATGCAGCACTCGATCTCGACGTGCTTCCAAATCGTCCCGATTTGCTCTGTCATAGAGGCGTGGCGCGCGAAGTGGCCGCTATCCTTGGCACCAGTTGGAGTGCTGCGCCGCTGGACGATGTGCCAGGCGAGGAACTCGCACGCGTCAATGATATCCCCACTGTGCGCGGAACAAGTGATGCCTCGAGTGGAGCGGTGTCCGTGCGCATCGAGAATGTTGCTGACTGCCCCTCTTACATCGCAGCTGTGATTCGTGGCGTTAGCGTCACGGCATCCCCAAAGTGGCTTCGCGAAAGACTCGCGAGTGTTGGCGTGCGAAGTATCAACAACGTTGTTGATGCAACCAACTATGTGCTGCAGGCATTTGGCCAACCAGTGCACGCGTTCGACCTAGCCAGGCTTACGAATTCATCGATAGTGGTGAGAAGCACTCGTGACGGAGAACAGATCGTGACGCTCGACGGCGTCACACGAAATCTCCCCGCTGGAACAACGGTGATTTGTGATGAGTCGGTACCGGTCGCGATTGCGGGAGTCATGGGTGGCCGCGACAGCGAAGTTACAGATTCGACAACTGATATTCTGCTCGAGGTTGCGCAGTTCGACGCGCGTTTTGTACGGCGCGTTCGCAAGATCGTGGCGCTCAATACCGATGCCAGCTACAGATTTGAACGTGGTGTTGATGCAGGCGGGGCATTGGAAATTGCGCGCATTGCTGCGGCGCTGATCTCTCATGTGGCGAACGGAAAAGTGGAGAGCCTGCTCGAAGTCGGGTTGGCTGCGGCTCCGCAGCCGGAAGCATTACTTCGAGCTTCGCGACTGGAGCGAGTTCTGGGCATCGCTGTTGCGCCAGCAGAGATCAAAAGACGTCTCGAGGCGCTTGCCTGCACTGTACGGCAATCAACGACAGGCGACGGCGCGAACGAAGTCGTCTTTGCGGTTTCTCCACCTTCCTGGCGTCACGATCTCAAACTTGAAATCGATCTAATCGAGGAAGTTGCGCGCCTTGGCGGATTTGATCAGTTGCCAGATGAGTTGCGACCGTTTCGCCCCGGTAACGTGCCAGATGATCCCCTGTACCTGACCTCACGAAGAGTGCGCAATGCGTTGGTAGCGTCAGGCCTTTCCGAAGTGCGGCCGATGCCGTTTACTGATAAAGGCAACGATCAGACGCCACGGGTGCTCAATCCGCTGGCCGAAGATGAGCCATTCCTTCGCGCAACACTTCTCGACACGCTCGCAAAACGAGCGGAGTACAATCTTTCCCGTAAGCAGGGCGACATTCGGCTGTTCGAGATTGGTGATGCGTTTGCCGCTTCTGTTGACGTGTTGCCGCGTGAGGAAATGCGCGTCGCCGTGTTGGTGATGGGCGCGCGCCGACCGGCTCACTTCACTGATTCCAAGCCGCCGTCGTATGATCTCTGGGACGCGAAGGCGATCGCTGAGCGGATTGGCGAGGTCGCTTTTGGCGACGGCACGGTCGGGTTGAGACCGGGGAGTGGAGACCTGCTGTGGACTGTCTATCGCAAAGGGAACTCCGCTGCCGACGCTGTTGATGCTGTTGATGCTGAGCGCGATGTCGGCGAGGTGAAGTTGCTTCGGCTCGATAGTCCGGTATGGGCAGCGCAGGCTTTTGGCGTCGAGATCAAACTTGGCACTGTGAGCAGCGATAATTCGAGAGGCACCGCAGCTGTGGGCGAGACTCGTTGCACCAAACGGTTCCAGCGACTGCCAACGACTCCGGCCGCGGAATTCGACCTCGCATTGCTTGTTCCGGACAGCATGGCGGTGTCGAAAGTTGAGCAAGCCATGCATGAAATCGGGGGAGAGCTGCTCGAAAGAGTGGTGCTTTTTGATGAGTTCCGCGGAAAGGAAATCCCAACAGGTTACCGAAGTGTTGCGTGGAGATTGACGTTTCGGCATTCCGATCGCACTCTCAAAGACAAGGAGATAGCGGGCCGTCGAGCAAAACTGTTGAATGCTCTCGCCACAGATTTGGGGATCAAGCCACGTGCGTCCTGAAGTCGCCGCATTTCGTGAACTGGATGCACTCGTTCGAAAGCTCACCGGGCAGCTCGCAGCGTATCGACGGCGGGCGATGACCGCGGAAGCCAGGACAAAGGAGCTCGAACATGACCTGGATCGGGCCGTCGAAAAGGGAGAGGCTGCCCTTTCCGCGGCTCGCGCTGAAACCGCCGCAGTTCGTCGTTTGTTGGAAGAAAATGCAGTGAACCTGCACAACGCGATGAATTCGGCGGGCGACGCGGGGTCCGAAGAGGAACGGAGCGCGCTGCAGGACGTCAGCCACCAGCAGGAGACACAGCCGGATCCGAGTACTTACGGCGATATTGCAGTGGAGAACCAACGGCTTCGATCACTGCTTACGGAAGCGAAGGAGCGAACTCAATTGCTGGTTGACCGGGTCCACTTCCTTCGGCAGCAACTCACAGAGGGCGCATCGAAATTATGAATTCGCCTGGAAAGAAACCGAAGACGTTGGTAAGGGTGCGGATTCTCGGGGAGGAGTACTCCCTTCGTACGGACGCCAGTGCACAACATACGAAAGAGGTAGCTGAACACGTTGACGCGACTATTCGGTCCGCTATGGCGGCAGGGTCCATAGTGGAGTCGCATCGGGCTGCCGTGCTGGCAGCACTGCAAATCACAGATGAACTCTTTACGGAACGAGCAGCAGCGGAATCCATAGCCAGCGACCTGCGGGGTCTCGCCGCCGAAATCATGCCACTGCTCCCGCCGGCCGAGCGAGCGGCGGAGGAATTAGCTTAGCGAGCCCGTTTCAGCAGGGTTCGTTCGGTTTTTCAGTATATTGCGTGCTCATCAGTCCGACCAGGTTGCCACGGGCCCTGTAGCTCCGTACGTTCAGAGCAAGGGGCGGGGGTACCGAACCCGTGAGCGCTGCCGACTTTGCGGCGCGCTCCTCGAACGGAATCGTGCCTGTCAGGAACGACCTTCGAGCACGCGTCCCGGCGCGGTGGAGCATAGATAAAATGGGAGACTTCCCCGCTGCGGCGCTGATAACTGGCGCGCTGGGAGCAGTCTTGACGGTTCTAGCGTTCATTATAGGACGGCAGTCAGGACGTAAAATCGAGATAGATGTTCAAAAGAGTGCGAAGTCGACTGCGGAGCAGTTGTCGACGAAAATAGTTGATGAAGGGCGAAGAGAGGCCGAAAATCTTCGCAAAGCTGCAGTGGTGGCCGGAAAAGAAGAAATTCTCCAGCTCCGTGACTCTGCGGAAAAAGACGCCAGAATGCGGCGTACCGATATTGAGCGCGAAGAGAAGCGGGTAAGTGACCGCGACGCCAGCGTCGAGCGTCAGCGCGAGCTGTTGCAGGGACGTGAACTCGAACTCCAGGCCCGAGCCAAAGAGCACACCTCGCGGGAATCGGCAGCGTCGCTGCGGGAGCGCGAACTCGAGGGGCTGATCGAGGACGAACGGCGAAGATTGGAGCAGCTCTCCGGGTTGACTGTCGAAGAAGCCAAAGCGGAGCTGATGCGCAGGCTAGAAGATTCCGCTATCGCCGACGCCGCCAATCGTCTGAGAGAAATACGGGAAACCAGCAAGCGAAACGCCGAGCGAGAGGCAAAGAAGATAGTTGCGCTGGCGGTTCAACGGGTCGCGGCAGAGACTACCGCCGAAACGACAGTCGCCGCGGTATCGCTTCCGAATGATGAAATGAAAGGTCGGATCATCGGTCGCGAAGGCCGGAATATTCGGGCTTTCGAGCTTATCACGGGGGTTGATCTCATCATCGACGATACTCCCGACACGGTGGTGGTTTCGTGCTTCGATCCGGTAAGACGCGAGACAGCGCGACTTGCGCTCGAGAAGCTGGTGAGCGACGGCCGTATACATCCCGGCCGTATCGAGGAGGTGGTGGCGAAATCCCGCAAGGAAGTCGAGACTGCCATCATCGAAACCGGAGAGCAGGCTGCGTACGATGTTGGGGTGGCGGGGCTGCATCCGGAGCTGATCAAACTTATTGGGCGCATGCGTTGGCGAACGAGCTACGGTCAGAACATTCTCAACCATTCCAAGGAAGTGGCCTGGTTGGCTGGTATGATGGCCGGCGAACTCGGCCTTGACGTTCCGCTCGCCAAGCGCGGTGCATTACTGCATGACGTGGGTAAGGTTCTCACACACGAACATGAAGGCACGCACGTTCAGTTGGGTGTGGAAGTAGCGACCAAGTATGGCGAGAGTCCTCTGGTTGTTAACTGTATCGCTGCGCATCATGACGACGTGCCTCATGAAAGTGAGGTATCGGTTCTGGTTCAGGCCGCAGATTCCATCTCTGGATCCCGGCCTGGAGCGAGACGTGAAGCGTTCGAGACGTATGTAAAGCGCCTCGAAGGTCTCGAGAAAATTGCCGCGAGCTACAAAGGAGTGGAACGTGTTTTCGCGATTCAGGCAGGACGCGAAGTGCGTGTGGTGGTAACTCCGGAGCACGTCGATGACAACCGGATGACGGCACTGTCGGAGGAGATTGCAAGACGCATCGAAACCGAACTCCAGTATCCCGGTCAGATCAAGATTGTTGTGATTCGCGAAAGCCGGGCGGTCGACTTTGCGCGCTGAACTCATTGACGGAAAGGCAATCGCGGAGAGCATACGCGAGGAGGTTGCGCGTGATACTCAGGCGCTGGCTTTACGAGGTGTGGTGCCAGGTCTAACTGTTGTGCTCGTCGGCGACGATAAGGCAAGCGCGACCTACGTAGGCGCCAAGGAGAAAGCGTCAAATGCTGCCGGGATGGCCGGGTCGACCATCAGACTTCCGGCGTCTACAACGCAAGTGGAATTGCTCTCTTTGATAGACCGCTTGAACGCGGATTCTGCTGTGCACGGGATCCTGGTGCAGATGCCGCTTCCGAAGCAGATCGATCCGGACTCCATCATCCGTCGCATAAGACCCGACAAGGATGTAGACGGTTTTCATCCGGAGAATGTGGGGAAGCTGCTGATCGGTCAATCGGATGGCTTCGTTTCGTGCACGCCTGCTGGAGTTGTTGAGCTTCTGCGCCGTAGCAACGTCCAGACACGCGGTGCGGAAGTGGTGGTTGTTGGACGCAGCAACATCGTGGGCAAACCCATGGCCGCTCTGCTCATGCAAGCGTCAGCAGATGCAACGGGAGGTGGAGATGCCACGGTCACAGTTTGTCACAGTCGCACCCGCGATCTCGCCGCGCACACACGTCGCGCAGATATCCTCATTTCGGCCGCAGGTCGTGCACACATGATCACTGCCGATATGGTCAAGCCTGGCGCAGTCGTCATCGATGTGGGAACCAACCACATTCCCGATTCTGCCCGAAAGAGCGGAACCCGACTGGTAGGTGACGTGGATTTTGATAACGTTTCGGACGTTGCTTCCAAAATCACACCGGTGCCCGGTGGAGTTGGCCCGATGACAATTGCGATGTTGCTTCGTAACACCGTCAAAGCGGCAGAGCGGAGCATTTCCCGTACAGGCGAGCGATAAGAAGTGGCGTCCCGACGTAATTTGCTGAATGAGTTTGGTCCGTCCGATATTCCCGGTGCGTCACGCGAATCTGCGCTCTCGATCCATATGCTCACTAGTGCGGCGCGCGATCTTGTTGAAGGTGCGTTTCCACCGATGTGGGTGCGCGGCGAAGTTAGCGATTTCAAATCACATCGTAACGGCCACTGGTACTTTGCACTGCGCGACGCAAATGCCCAGATGAAGTGCGTAGTGTGGAGCAAAGCGACGCGCACTATACCTGCGCAACCCGATGATGGAATGCAGGTAATTGCATTTGGTCAGATGACGGTGTGGCCAGTTCGTGGCGACTTGCAATTTTCAGTTCGCTCGATCGAGGCTGCAGGCGACGGACTCTGGCGCAAAGCGATGGAGCAGACCACGCGGAGACTCGAAGCAGACGGTTTGCTCGCGACCGAGCGCAAACGTGCACTGCCCGCATTTCCGCGAAGGATTGCCGTGATCACAAGTCTCGACGGCGCGGCGATGCACGACATTATCTCGGTGACGCGTTCGCGAAGCTCTGATGTCGAGATTATTGTGATCGGCGCTTCCGTACAGGGTGAAAATGCGCCCGCGTCGCTCGTTGCAGCCATCGAAACGTTGTGTCGTTGGAACGCGGCAGATGTGTTGATAATCGGACGTGGTGGCGGCTCCCGCGAAGATCTCTGGGCGTTCAACGACGAACGCGTGGCGCGCGCTCTTGCCGCCTGTCCCATACCAACCATCTCCGCTGTTGGGCATGAAATCGACACGACAATCTGCGATCTCGTGGCCGACGTGAGGGCCGCCACTCCCTCAGCGGCGGCCGAGATTGCGGTGCCCGCTCGGCGCGAGGTGGAGGTGAGGGTGGCTTCCCTTGGCGCGCGGATGATCAACTCGATACGACAGCACCGTGACCGGGCGTCGACCTCGCTGGTACGTACCGAACGACAGCTGGTTCGATCTGCGGAGATGCTGACCGAACTTCGGCACTCCGATCTATCGGCGATCGCTGGACGCCTGAATGCGCTGTCGCCACTGGCGGTTTTGTCACGCGGATACGCGGTGGCGAGAACAACCGATGGCAAGACTCTGAGCGACAGGGATCAATTTGCCCCAGGATTGGCGTTCGACCTTTGGCTGCGTGACGGAATCGTGAGCAGCATCGCCGGTGCGACGCGAACCCTTCCGGTGAATGGTCCTTACAACCGCGATCCTGCTTTGGAAAACTGACATGAATAGATCTGACGTCTCAGAAGAGTCGTTTGAGAACGCACTTGATAGACTTACTGAAATTGTCGACGAACTCGAAGACGGCGACATCGAGCTGGAGCGCGCGTTGATTCTTTTCGAGGAGGGAATCGGCCATCTCAGCCGCGCGCAGGCAACGCTCAAGCGAGTGGACGCGCGGGTAAAGAAGCTCGTTGAAACGGCGCAGGGGACATTCGTCGAACTGGAGCTCGACCGCTGAGCGACTCAGCCGCTCCTAGTCGCGCTCGCGATGCGGAAAAGCACCTTACTTTTGCCGCGCAACGCCAGACTGTGCAACACGCGCTGGATCAATTCTGCGCACGTTGGCTTGGCGATCTCGAACCGCTGACCGCCGAAGCTATTCGCTATTCACTTCTGGGTGAAGGGAAACGATTGCGCGCGGTGCTTTTGCTGGAAGCATATCGCGCTTGCGGCGGGACAGGAGACGCCTCCGAACTGGCAGCGTCGGTGGAGGTCGTGCACGCATATTCGTTGGTCCACGACGATCTTCCATGCATGGACGACGATGACGTTCGTCGTGGAAGACCAACTGTTCATCGTGTATACGGTGTAGCTGTGGCGACAACTGCTGGTCTGGCGATGGTTCCACTTGCTGCGCGGAGTGCCTGTCACGCTGCCCGACAACTTGGCTTGACGGAGCGCGAGGTTGGGGAGGTCGTGACTGATCTCATGAGCGCGTCGGGCGGGGGAGGTATGATAGGAGGTCAGCTTCTGGATCTACATGCGGAGGGCGCGCCCCTCACTTTGGAGGCTTTGGAGCAGATTCATCGCCTGAAGACCGGTGCGCTGATCCGTTCGGCGGTGACACTGGGAGCACGCGCGGCTCGAGCGGGTATCGCCAAGAGAGAAGCGCTGTCCAGCTACGGGGCTGCGATCGGTCTGGCGTTTCAGATCGCGGACGATGTTCTGGATGTAACATCGACCACGGATGAGCTTGGGAAAACGGCTGGACGCGACCTTGATCTTCGGAAAAGCACTTATCCTGCCTTGCTAGGGGTCGAGGGTGCTGTCAACCGGGCAGTTTCACTGGTGGAAGACGGTTGCGCCGCTCTCGCAAGTGAAGGTCTGCTCACTTTCACTCTCGAACAGGTTGCTCGCTTCACCGTGGAAAGGCGATCATGAGTTGCATTCCGTATCGCCCCATGGAAACTGCGCGTAACATTGATTTTCTCACTTGACCAAAAACATGCTCGATCGTATCGCATCGCCCGCCGACCTGCGCTCTCTTTCACGCGACGAACTTCGTGTCGTGGCTGATGACGTCCGTGAACGATTGATAGACGTGTGCTCGCGCACTGGCGGCCATATTGGAGCAGGTTTGGGTGTGGTGGAACTTACCGTCGCGCTTCATGCCGTATTCGACACACCGTCTGACCAACTGGTGTGGGACGTTGGCCATCAGGGATACCCGCACAAGCTGCTAACCGGACGCAACGGAAAGATGGAGTCACTACGACAGGAGGACGGCCTCTCCGGCTTCCTCAAGCGGTCGGAGAGCGAGTACGACACCTTCGGTGCCGGACACGCCGCCACGTCGATCTCCGCCGCCCTCGGAATGGCTGCGGCCCGCGATGTACTTGGTGAGTCATTCAAGGTCGCGGCAATTATCGGAGACGGCTCGCTCAGTTCCGGGCTCGCCTACGAAGGTTTGAACAATGCTGGCCATTCAGAACGCGACATCATCGTTATTTTGAATGACAACGAAATGTCGATAGCGCCAAATGTAGGCGCGATGCACAAATATCTCACCAGCATTCAACGCAACCCGCTCTACAATCGCGTTCGTTCGAAGATTGGAGAAATTGTCGACAACGCTCCCGGGCCGCTGGCAGGAATTAGCACAATTGTTCGCAAGTGGGAAGAGAGCATGAAATCCTTTCTTACTCCGGGTGTGCTTTTCGAAGAACTGGGGTTTCGCTATTTTGGTCCGATTGACGGCCACGATATCGACGCCTTGGTAGAGACGTTCACCGCCGTACGCGGAATGAATACACCGCGCCTTGTTCACGTGATCACGCAAAAAGGAAAGGGATTTCCCGCTGGTGAACATGTAGAAAAATGGCATGCGTTGCCCCCGGGGCACGATCCAGCCACCGGCAAAACGCTCAAAAAGTCCACGGCAAATCCGGCGTATACGGCGGTCTTTGGCAAGGGACTCGCGGAACTGGGAGCGGAACGAAAAGACATTGTAGTGATTACTGCGGCAATGCCGGGCGGAACTGGGACGAGCACGTTCGCAGGTGAATTTCCAGACCGCTTCTTCGATGTCGGTATCGCAGAAGGTCATGCCGTGACCTTTTCCGCTGGTCTTGCCACACGCGGTCTTCGTCCCATTGCCGCGATATACTCCACGTTTCTTCAGCGCGCTTACGACAACATCATTCATGACTGCGCGCTGCAGCATCTTCCGGTCATCTTCGCGATGGACCGAGCAGGCCTGGTAGGAGAAGACGGAGAGACTCATATGGGACTGTACGACATCGCGTACATGCTCGCTGTACCTGGAATGACAGTAACTGCTCCGCGCGATTCTGCCGAGATGCTAGCGCTGTTGCGTTCG
>JBBSTN010000015.1:0-22759 GCA_038235845.1 Gemmatimonadales bacterium
CCGTGCACTGGTCGGCACCGGGATGCTTCCGATCATGGCTGCGGACATAATCGATCACAAGCGGGCGCACCCCAGGTCGATGCAGGCCGATACCTCCATGGCGTACGGTGCGTATATAGCCCACATCGGTGGTTGCACCGGATGCCACGGTCCGGGGCTCTCCGGCGGCAAGGTGCCGGGCACACCCCCCGACTTCAAACCAGCCGCAAACATCACACCCACGGGAATCGGGCACTATACCGACGAACAGCTTGAGGTGATCCTTCGAACCGGTAAGCGCCCGGACGGAACGGCGGTCGACGATTTCATGCCCTGGAGAGCGACGACATTGATGACGCCGGTCGAGATGCGCGCCACCATCAAGTACCTCCGCTCGGTGAAGCCTAAAGTGTACGGCAGCCGCTGATAGGCATTTCTGGAGCGACATTGGTGAGCAGTGGATATTGCAGTCAACACCGTAGCGGGCGAACTTGGGGCTGCCCCACTCACCTTCGCCACCCCCGCTAATGTCCTTCGACCCCGCCAACCGCTTTCTCGAACGTTCCCGGTACTACCTCGGCGAGGAGTATCCTCTCAAGATCGAAGCCGCGCTCCGGAGTTTGCCCGCCGATAAGCTATGGTGGCGCCCCAACGCGCGCGCCAACAGCGCGGGCAACATTGTACTGCACCTCTGCGGCAACGTACGTCAGTGGATTGTTGCCGGGGTCGGAGGCGCAGCCGATGCGAGAGACCGGAATGCGGAGTTCGCGGCGCAGTCTGGATTGACGTGCGACGGGCTGATAGCAGAACTGCGTGCCGCTCGAGATGCTGTTGTGGGCGTTCTGTCAGGGTTGGATGCCGGGTCGTTGGGTGAGAACCGTCGCATTCAGGGGCGGGACACAACCATTTTCTCCGCGATCTACCATGTGGTCGAACACTATTCGGGTCATACGGGGCAAGTGATCCTGTTGGCGAAGTCTTTTGTCACAGGTGCAGTGCAGTTCTATGATGATGCGGATGGTCTCGCGCAGCCGACATTTCGCACCGGCAATTCGGGCGACGTAGACTGAATTGCGACACCTTTCTCACCAGCGAGCACCGAAGACTATTGCAGCTGACGGTGGGCCACCCGCTCCAGCAGCCCGCCGCCGATGGCACCAACAATCCACGCCAGCCACTCCGACCAGTGAGACAGCGGCAGGCCAAATGCCGATGGCGCCGTTAGCATCGTCACCAGTGGAACGGAGACGGCCGCGAGTGAGAGCATTCGCACTGGGCTGTGGGCATGATGTGATCCGCGTGACGCCCACCAGCCGACCGGAAGGAGGAGCACGATGATCCACAGCATTGTGAAGAACCGCGCATACCCTGCGTCGAAAGCAAACGGCAGTAGGAAGCTCCAGCCGAGGTTTGGAGTCAACGCTAGAGTATGACTCGAGGACCCGGCGGATCCGTTTACGTCGAGTCGCAGCCGCCCGTGCGCCAGCGAGCCGGAAAGCTCAAGCGTGTCACCGCTGCCACGCCGGAGGATTGGGCCACTGTTCACGGACGGACTTCGTAGGCGAAGCGCACTGGCGCGGGTTCGGAAGTAGAACGCGATACCGTCGTCTACTCGTGTGAAGGAGGTCACGGGCTGCTCGGTATCGGCGTCGTCCACCACGAGGATCGCCGTCTCGCGTTGCGGGCGCTCCGCAGCGAGCACCACACGGGCGTCGACGGCTCCACCTTCAAGCAGTCGTGGACGAAGTCGTGGCCATTCGCGCACCGGGCCTGTATCGACCGCAACACCGGCTAGCAGAACGCGTTGGACGAACGGCAATGAGTCGGGTGGCGGCGCAGGGCGGCTGTCCGTTGCATTCCAGTGCGACCACCAGAGGGAGGCCGGCACCGAAGGTGAAAGCGCCCAGGCGGTGGTGAGAGTCCCACCCGTCCAGAGCGCCGCCCAGGTGAGCGCGAACGCTATCGCGACGCGCGGGCGCGGAAAGAGAAGTGCACGCGAGTAGGCGACGATGGCACCACCCGCTACTCCGCCCGCGAAGTTTGCGAGCAGGTCCGATAGACTCGCATCCCGACCGGCAATCCAACGCCACTGGAGCAATTCGACTGAGAGTGTAGTCATACCTGCCATGATCGCCACGCGCCTGAGCGGAACACCTGCGCACGAGAGTCCAACGCCGAGCGGTATGAAGAGCAACGTGTTGGCGAGAAGGTCCGCCAGCCAGCCCGGTCCGCACGTGAGGCATAGGGCGGCTGTCTCGCCGGTCGCGTGTGCAGGTATCAGCGTCAGGAAGGCGATGACGAGCCAGGCTGCGACAGCCAGGGCGATCCCGACGAGACGACCTCTTCTGCGCCACCCGCGGTCAAAGCCATCGCCGGTGCCGTCGCCGGTGCCGTCGCCGGTGCCGTCGTCGGTGCCGCCGCCGTTGCCGTCTGCGGGGCCGTCAGAAGAAGTCATTGATTCTGGTTGAGGCGAAAGCGAACGGGGTCGAGCTGACGTTAAGATTGAGACATGCCCGTTGCACCGACCTACACACGGATGGGGTAAAGATGACCCTGCGCCACAGCTCAGTATTCTCCCCAACGCTAACACTTCTCGCGGCTGCCATGTCGTTTGCCTCGTGCGACGGGCGAATCGGCGCCACCGCCGACTCGACCCACGCATCCTCCTCCGCCACGACTGCCGGCGTCCCCGAAGTCGATCGACGACTTGCGGTCTACACCACCGTCAAACTCGAAGCCGACACCACCGCGCTCACGCCAAAGGAACGTCAGATGCTGCCGCTCCTCATGGATGCGGCTATGGCGATGGACACAATCTATTGGCAACAGGCCTACGGCTCCCGCGATTCGCTCATGCGCACTGTTACCGACCCGCAAGCCCGCAAACTCGCCGACATCAACTATGGCCCGTGGGACCGGCTCGACAATTTCGCGCCGTTTATCAGTGAAGTCGGTTCCCATCCCGCGGGCGCCAACCTGTACCCGCACGACATGACGCAGGCGAAGTTCGAAGCCGCCACGGCGGGTGCAAGCAAGGCGCATGTCGACTCGCTCAAAAGCCTCTACACCCTCGTGCGCTATGCCGCAGACTCGACCCTGGTGGCCGTCCCATATCACGAGGCGTTCAAGGTGCAGAACGCCCTCGCAGCGTCGAAGTTGCTCGCGGCAGCGCAGCTCGCGGAAGACGCAGGCCTCAAGGAATACCTCATTCTGCGCGCTGGCGCATTGCTGGACGATAGTTACCAGAAGAGCGATTTCGCGTGGATGGATATGAAGAACAACACGATCGACATCGTGATCGGACCGATCGAGACGTACGAAGACGCGCTGTTCGGATACAAAGCCGCCAACGAGGCGTACGTGCTCATCAAGGACAGAACGTGGAGCAAACGCCTCTCTCGTTATGCGTCGATGCTGCCGTCGCTGCAACGTGGCATTCCTGTAGCCGCCGCGTACAAACGCGAAACACCAGGCACCGATTCCGACCTCAACGCATATGACGCAGTGTTCTATGCAGGCCAGGCAAACGCGGGTGCAAAAACAATTGCCATCAATCTTCCCAACGACGAAGAAGTACAGCTCAAAAAAGGTACGCGCCGATTGCAGCTCAAAAATGTCATGCGTGCAAAGTTCGACAAGATACTCGTACCGATTGCCAATGAACTGATCGACAGCGACCAACTCGCGATGCTCAACTTCGACGCTTTCTTCGAGAACACGATGTTTCACGAAGTTGCGCACGGACTGGGTATCAAGAACACGATCAACGGCAAAGGTACGGTGCGCACCGCGATCAAGGAGCGCTCTGGCGCGCTCGAAGAAGGCAAAGCCGACATACTCGGCCTTTACATGGTGCAGAAGCTCAGTGAACGCGGAGAGTTGCGAGGTGAGGACGTGCGCGCCAATTACGTGAGCTTTTTAGCAAGCCTGTTCCGATCGGTGAGATTTGGCGGCGGCGATGCACACGGACGTGCAAACATCGCAGCATTCAACTTTCTCCAGCAAGCCGGCGCGTTTTCGCGCGACTCGGCGAGCGGCAAGTATCGTGTTGATTTTGACAAGTTTCCGGCGGCCGCGAACGCGTTGAGCGAGCGCATTCTTACACTTCAGGGCAATGGTGATTATGACGGCGTGGGCGCGTTCCAGAACCAGTACGGCGAGATCTCGCCGGCCTTAAAGCGGGACCTTGACCGGCTCACGGCGCGCGCGATTCCGGTGGACGTGATTTTCGAGCAGGGGCGCTGACGGGTCGCCGCCGCCGCCCTGCAAACGCACCGAGAGCTTCGACGAATCCGACGCTTAGCTCTCGGGATGCCAACGCATCGAGGGCTTCGACGTGTCGCCGAGGCCCTCGATACGATCTCCGCTCCGCTCGATTGTCATTGTGCCATTTGTCCGGCGCCGAGCCATTGATTCGCCCGTCGTCGGACCCTGTCGGACACGCGCCGCTGAAGCGCCGCATGACCCACCTTCGCTCGTGAAACGCCCCGCGTACATCTACCGTTACTCGGCGCTTTCAGGATATGAGGGCGCGTCATCAGGACGTCATTCCGACATTATGAACCAAGCGCGTGCCCCGGGAGGCCGCCCCGATGTCAACGGATATGGGTCACGGGGCGCCCCCAGCTACCTTCACTCCCACAGCTAACGACCCCCAAAACCAGATGACTGACTCTCCTCGCATGGCCCCCGGCTGGCCCGGCATCGAACCGCGCTGGACAAGTGCCCGAAAGAGCGCTGTCGGTACCGCGCTTAGCGACGGTTCGCGAGTGTGGTTCACCGCCAGCCATGGTATTCTCAATGAGATTTATTATCCCGAGGTCGACAACGCCTGCACGCGCGACGCGGGTTTTCTCGTCACCGCCGCCGACGGATTTTTCGCCGAAGAGAAGCGCGACTGCACGCACGTGGTGCAGTGGATAGAGCCGGGTGTGCCTGCGTATCGTCTGCACAATGTCTGTACGCGCGGAAAGTTTGCAATCGAGAAGCGTATCTGCGCGAGTCCGGAATACAACGTCGTATTGCAGCGTGTGCAGTTCACGCCGCATGTCGGCAAGCTTGCCGACTATCGTCTGTTTTTGCTGATGAGTCCTCACATTGGCAATCATGGTGCGGGCAATACCGGCTGGACGGGAGAGCACAAAGGTCAGCACATACTTTTCGCGCACCGCGAGTGGACATCGCTCGCAATTGCATGTTCGGCGCAGATAACCGACAGCACCGTTGGTTTCGCCGGCCCCAATGACGCGTGGCATGACATACGCCACAACGGTTGCATCACGCGCGTTTATGACCGCGCTGAAAACGGAAACATTGCGATGGCCGCCGAGGTGGATCTGGTGGGCAGCGATGGTGTGTTCACGTTTGCGATAGGGTTTGGTGGCGATCCCGACACGGCGGCGTTGCACGCTCGCGCCGCACTGCACGACCCATTCGAGGATACAGAGCGCAGATACATGGCTGCGTGGGAGGACTGGCAGGCGGCGCTCGAGCCGCTGGATGAACAGCCGCGCGCAGATCTTGATTTGTATCGCTCGAGTACGGCGGTGATGAAGTCGCACATGACAATGAATTGCGATGGTGCGGCCATCGCGAGTCTTTCAGTGCCGTGGGGCGCGACGCAAGGCGACGGTAATCTGGGCGGATATCATCTCGTGTGGCCGAGGGACATGGTGGAGACCGCGGGAGGGATGCTTGCGGCCGGTGCCCATGACGAGATGCGTGCGATGTTGCGTTTTCTTGCGGTGAGCCAGGACGAAGATGGTGGTTGGCCGCAGAACATGTGGCTTAATGGAACGCCGTTCTGGAATGGTGTGCAGCTGGACGAAGTGGCGTTTCCGATTTTGCTGGTGGACATGGCGCGTCGAGAGAACGCGATCGACCCGGAAGATGTGAGCCTGGCGTGGCCGATGGTGCAGCGCGCCGCGACCTTTGTCTCGCTCCACGGCCCGTCCACCGATCAGGACCGTTGGGAAGAGAACGAGGGTTATTCACCGTTTACGTTGGCCGTCGAGATATCAGCGTTGTTGTGCGCAGCGGAATTGGCCGACATAGCTGGCAGAGGCGAGTTCGCCGAGTATTTGCGTGACACGGCTGACGATTGGAACGCGAGTATCGAGCATTTCACGTATGCTGTCGATACGCCGTTGGCTCAGCATATTGGCGTGGACGGATATTATGTGCGCGTTGGCAGTTCGAGAGCGGAAGATGAGGCCGCACCAACGCGTGGATTGATACATGTGAAGAACCGCGCGAGCAATGATGCGCAGATCGACGCGTCAGATCTGGTGAGTGTGGACGCACTAGCGTTCGTGCGGTTCGGACTACGCGATGCGAATGACCCACGTATGGCGAACACTGTGAAGGTGATCGATCATGTATTGCGCACGGAGACCAACACTGGCCCTACGTGGTCGCGATACAACGAAGATGGATATGGTGAGCACACCGACGGCCGTGACTTTGACGGAACTGGTGTTGGGCGTGGCTGGCCGCTGCTGACGGGTGAGCGCGCGCATTATGAGCTTGCGGCGGGAAATTTCGATGAGGCGAAGCGACTTGCGGGTGTAATGCGTGCGCAGGCTAATGGCAGTGCGTTGCTACCGGAGCAGGTGTGGAATGCGGCCGATATACCGGAGCGTGAGCTGTTCAACGGCGAGGCAAGCGGCTCGGCGATGCCCCTGGTGTGGGCTCATTCGGAGTATGTGAAGTTGTTGCGGTCGATAAAGGAGGGGCGAATGTTCGATTGCCCACCGCAGACGCACGAGCGTTATCTGGCGACGGTGAATGTGCCGCGAGTGAGAGCCTGGAGTAGGTCGCACATTACGAGTGTGTTGCCACACGGGCGCGTTTTGCGTGTGGATACTGCGGAGAAGGCGATGGTGCATTGGAGCGCGGACAGCTGGGCGACGGTCGTGAATACAGAGTCAGTGCAGGTTGCGCCGGGATTGTATTCGACGCAGCTGCCGACGGAGGGGTTGGAGAAGGGGGCGGTGGTGCGGTTTACGATTTACTGGGGGGGGTTGGGGAGTTGGGAAGGAAGCGATTATGCCGTTGGGGTTGTGTAGGCCGCCAGGCTTGAGGCGACTCACGAGTACTTCCGCGTTCAGACAGTTTCCTTCGTCTCCGGTGTCATTCAAATAGCCTACCCGTTGCGGATTGCGAGCGGGGATTTGGCAGCTCCTTAGTCAGCGCTTGTCTCCACATCGAAATGCGAGGTCTGAATGTTGACGGTGATTCAAGAACAGATTCGACATCTCCGCTGGTTTTTCTCTGTTGCTCTACTGTCGATCGCGTCATTGCTGGTCCTTGGGGCGTGCGATAATTCCACTACCGAGCCCACTGATCAGGTCGCATCGAATGTGCTTTACATTGTCAGCAATGTTCCGATGACCGGGCAGAATTCCGTTCTCGGATATCGTCGGGCAGCGGATGGAACGCTCACGGCGCTGCCCGGAAGTCCGTTTCTGACGGGTGGCGCTGGAACAGCAAATCCCGGCCAGATCCTTGGTCCGGACGATGTCGATTTCCCACTTGCCGTGAATGCCAATCACCGCCGCTTATTTGCTGTGAATCCGGGGAGCAATACGATCGCCGTGTTCGATATTCAGTCCGACGGCGGATTGATACCTGTCGCCGGTTCGCCATTTCCTTCGGGCGGAATCAATCCCGTCAGTGTGGCCGTTAAGGGCAACCAGCTTTTCGTGGTCAACAAGGCTCAGGATCCTGGACAGTCTTCATCGGCGCTTCCCAACTATACGGCCTTCACAATCGCCTCGAGCGGTTCGCTTACACCGATCGCCGGATCGACAATCACGACCATTGCCGGCGCATCTCCGCAACTTGCATTGCTATCCCCATCCGGGAATGTTCTTTTTGGGGCCGATTTCATGGCGCCCGGAACACCATCGCATCAGGGTTCACTGCGCGCATTCGCTGTTAGTGCGGCTGGAACTCTGACTGCAGCGCCCGGAACACCGCTGGATATTCCCGGTCCCGCAGATCCGATGACGCATGTTGTGCTTGGGCTCGCAACACACCCCACGCAGAACGTGCTATATGTTGGCTTTGTCGCGCAGAATAAGCTCGGTGTCTACAGATTCGATCCCGCCAGCGGAGCCATGACATTCCAGACTACCGCGAGCAACTCCGGCAAGGCGATTTGCTGGATCGTTACCAACAAATCCGGCTCTGCTATTTATACCACGAATACTGCCGACAACTCGGTTTCCTTCTACAACGCGTCGAATCCTCTGGCACCCACCGAGGCGCAGCGGCTTGCGTTGAAAGAGCCTGGTCCGATGTTTATCAATGACAAAGGCATGATGATGCCTACGAGCGAGGATTTTCAACTCACGCTCGATCCATCAGGACAGCATCTATACATCCTGTCGCAGCATGCAAATCCCGATTTTTCAGTAACCAACGGTAACCTTCTTCACATTCTCACAGTGGCTGCCGACGGCACTCTGAGCGAGCCTGCGGCTCCGCTGCACTTGCCCGTGGACACACGAACCAGACCTTGGGGTGTGTTGGCGTTCTAGACAACCGAATTACGAAACGCGCGGGGCGGAACAACAATACGTTTCACCGCTCCTGAGTCAGATTGGCCTGCAATATGCAGCGCCCTGTTTGTCCGATTGGAGCCCGTCCAACCGCTACGGCTGTTTACTGAATACCCAGTTCAATCGGCGGGAATAATCTAAAATCGAGGAACAATAAATGGCGGAAAGACCAGGTGTAGATACGACGTACTCGGCAACCGTGGAGAACGGCCGTTCGCTTCAGAATGCCGGTCTGATCGTAATGCGAGTCGCTTTGGTTGTTGCATTGATCTGGGTAGGGGCGCTCAAGTTCACGACGTACGAAGCCGAAGGCGTACACATGCTCGCGATGAGCAGCCCGATAATTGGCTGGGGTTATAGCATTCTGACTGTTCAAGCTTTTGCCATTGTCCTTGGTATCATCGAGATCGCGCTCGCGTTGATGATTGCAAGCAGACCGTTCGCCCCGGCTATATCGGCGATTGGAAGCCTGGGCGTAGTAATCATGTCACTGATAACTCTCAGCCTGCTCCTTACTACCGCCGCGTCGTGGCAGCCCGATATGGGATTTCCATTTCTCTCGCCAATGCCCGGTCAGTTTCTGCTTAAAGATGGGTTGATGCTCGGCGTGGCGCTGTTAACGGCTGGCGAAGCGAGAACGGCCGCAGCTCTTCGCGTTTGAAAGAGTCAACGGGTGTAAAAGGTCGGAAACAGGGTTCGATGGTTTCCTCGTACATCGCCATAATGCCTTGACGGTGTTCGTACTCGGCCCAACCAGTGCCTTCCATTTGTCGCGCAAGCATGCTGCAACCCCGCAGGATGGCAACGGGAAAGAGCGAATGTAGTTGCTGGGGTTTCTTCGCACGTTGCAGGATAAGCTTCACTGCTCTTGCCCGATCTCAGCCAGATTCCTTGCTTCAGTCGCTTCGAAATCTTGTGTTCGCAATCGACATTCACCAACGGGTTGCAATCGAGAGCGAGCGCACTTGCCTCATAGCCAGGATCGAGCACTCCAATCTTCCTACCTGGAAAGATTGCCTGCGGCGTTGTTACCGAGCGAATTCGTAATCTTTGCAGAGGAGTTGCCCGCAACGCACTACTGAGTGCGTTGATGTCGTTCTCGATTGCGGCTACACTCGAATAAGTGTCGCTTCCCGTAAGCAGCGTGACCCCGGCCGCATGGAGTTTGCGCACGTTGGCAACCCCGTAACCAGCTACGTGAGCACGACCATCAATTCCGGCGTCGATACTGAGTTCGCAGTCGCGCGCCGTTTCAACGTGCGCCCAAACTCTTCGTCCCATCGCGTGCGCCGAATCCACTAGCGGTTTCAGGACCGGCATGTCGAGCCCGCGATTGCCGACGCTGCTGCTGCCATTCGACAGCAAATCAAAATGCTCTGCGTCGAGTACCATTATCTTGAGGAGCGGTACCGTATCCTTTCGCAACCGTTGCACCAGGTTCGGTAGCTGCGGAAGACTGTCGAGCAGATAGTAGACATCCCCCTGCTGTGTATGACTCCGTGCGGCCTGCTGACGCTCGGCGGTCGTGCTACCCATGTTGTGAAAAAGAGCAAGAGACTCATACAACACCTGTGAGTGACCGCCGCTGCTGGTAACAGCACCGTCGGCAAAAGCGGCATCTACGCTTGCTGGAATGTTTACCTGGCCCGCAAGGGCAAGCCGACCGCTGCGATGATTGGCGAGCACCTGCACGTAGAAACACTCCACTGGATAGATACATGGTGCGAATCCCGTCGAACCCCCAAGTACCGTCCGGGCTGTGCGTGTGCGCATCAGCATACGGTGGAACGAGCCACTGCCCCGCGAGATTTAAATGCTGTCAGCCGCCTTCGCGGCATATCGCAAGATGAGTGGAGCGCGTGGGTGCGCGACCGCCCCTCGTTGAAACTCTCGGTCAACCTGCCAGATTTGTCGGTGAATGACCAACACACTCCTGAGATCATGCTGATGGGCGAAAACAACCGTCAGGCGGCATCGCAGTCTGCCAATGAAACGTCCGTCGTTCTATCGGCGGAGAGCGTATCCAAGACGTACCACATGGGTGACGTCGAGGTGCACGCCCCCAAGGATGCGACGCTTGCGCTGAGCAGGGGCGAGCTTGTCGACGAGCTGATCTCCTTTCCGGATTATGCCGCTTTAAGCCACGCGCAGCCTGGAAATCGAGGCGCCTCGTGAATTCTCCGAACAAGTCGAGTCAGGACGAACTGAAGCGGGAAGCCGCCGTTGCTGCGGCGGCGCTGGTAGTGGACGGAATGGTCGTTGGGCTGGGGACGGGGTCAACCGCTGCCTTCGCGATAGAAGAACTTGCTCGACGCAGTAAGCAGGGATTGCGTTTCGTCGGCATTCCCACGTCTGAGCGAACGGCAGCACAGGCTGCGGCCGCGGGCATCCCACTTAGCACCTTGGACGAGCACCCGCGCATCGACCTCACCATCGATGGCGCGGACGAGGTAGAACGCGGGACGCTCAACGTGATCAAGGGACATGGTGGCGCGCTACTCCATGAAAAGATCGTTGCCGCAGCCAGCACGCGACTGGCAATCATCGTCGATGACAGCAAGCTGGTGGATCGCTTGGGTGCACATGTGGCGGTCCCGGTTGAGGTCGTAACTTTCGGCCTGGAGGCCACAAGAGTGTCGCTACAAGCGCTCGGCGCTAGCGTGAAGCTGCGCGCTGAGACCTCGGGGGAGCCATTTGTAACCGACAGCGGAAACCGCATTCTGGATTGCAATTTCGGCGAGATTAGCGACCCTGCGACGCTCGACGACAACATTCGACGCTGTATAGGGGTTGTGGTAAGCGGTCTTTTTATCAACCTGGCCCATGTGGCTTTCGTCGCCAGCGCCCGTGGGGTGGAGCAAATGGTAAGTCCACGTGTCCACCCGAATGGCCCGCCCATCCTTGTGGTAATGGGCGTCTCGGGTTCGGGCAAAACGACCATCGCCAGAGATCTGGCCTCGCGCCTGGGCTGGGCCTACAAGGATGGCGATGCGCTGCATTCCGAGGCCAACATTGCCAGGATGGCTGCGGGCTTTCCGCTGACGGATGCGGACCGAGAACCCTGGCTCGGGGCCGTCGCGGCGTGGATCGACCGTCAGCGCGCGCGGGAACAGCCGGGAATCATCTCCTGCTCTGCGTTGAAGCGGGCCTATCGCCAGGTCATCATCGGGGATCGCCCGAACGTGCGGCTCGCATATGTGAGTGCCAACCCTGACCTCATCGCCGAGCGCCTCACCGCCCGCCTCGGACATTTTATGCCGCCGAGTCTGCTGCAAAGCCAACTCGACACACTGGAGGAACCTGGGCTCGATGAACATCCGATCGTCGTGAACGCGGATCCGTCTCCGGAACAGATCGCCAGCGAAATAATTGGGCGTCTTGGAACACGCGGCATCTCTGAACAAGGCGCACTCGATCGCTAGCCGGCATGCGCGTAATCTCGCCGCTCAAATGGCGACGCGACGTAGAGCGCGGGGTGCTTTGTCCGCAGCTGTCGCGGCGTCTCGATGAACGCTTCGGTGACGACGGCGACGAACTCGGCGGGGTTGGTGGCGCCGTATTGATCGATCACGTCGCGATGATGATGGCGCCTGTCGCGCACGAGTTCATCGAAGTCGTGGCCGAGCACGCGCGCCCGGGCCACGTACATGTAGCGTGTCGGAAGGATCGGCATTCCGTCACTGGCGCCATCCTCCTGGTCCAGCTGATGCGCGAATTCCTGCAGCACCACGTTATGCCCATCGTGGATATCCCTGGCGCCGGAAAGAACGCTGTCCCAGACCAGAAGTACCACGCCGGACACCCACGATTCGCCGAGACGCGCTTCCGGGCTGTCATCCACCAGTCCGCCCCCCATCGGACGGCCACCGGGCACCACGTAGGTGGACGGGTACACAAGAATCGATAGCAGCTTGGAGAAGTAGTCCGTCCGGCGGTACAAGAGCAGAATGCACGCCTGAGCCGCAATCGTGACCCGGATCTCGTCGGTGATCACCAGGCCGCCGCAGCCTTCAAACTTCTTCTCGGCCAGAAATACCTGAATGTGGCCACCCAGTTCATCTTGATCTGCGGCGGGCAAGAGGGCCACGTAAGGAACATTTCGGGCGATGATCGCATGCCATTCGGCGGGCAGCGGAGTTCGGAGGAGCGACTCGCGCCGCCGCCTGGTCAGCCACTTGAACATATTCGTCCGAGCTTGAGTGACGGATCGCGCAAATCATCAACCCATGTGACAAGGAAGAAACTCACCGTTGATACGGCAAGGGTCATATGATCGGTCAGACAATTGGAAACTGATAAGCTCCATCACGATGATTTTGATACAGTGATCATATCGCAATATGAATCGTTTACTGTTTCGTGCAGATCAAAGTTGCAAGACGGGATTATCTGAGCGCCAGTGCCATCTGTGTGCACGACGTTACTCGTAGGTTGCGCAGAACAGTACCCGCAACACTGGCAGCGCCGAGTGCGAGCCGATGAGAAAAGCGGCCAGAACTCATATCCTCCGGCATTCGATCTGGAGCACTGTATAGCAAGTCGAGATACGCCTGCTCCGACGGATATCTCGCCAAGGTTGTCCTGGCGCGGACGAACGCATCCCGGGTTTCTCTATCAGGGCCGAGCAGCATCTGTTTCGGGCTGCTACATGTTGACCAGGCAAGTTGCCTCAAGTCTTCAAACCGAACTGCGCGCGGTGTTTGCGGATGGCCAGCTTCTTCGACGAGCGTCTTGCGAACCTGAGCGGCTTCGGATGCAGTTCTTGCTCGGGCGATCCACTTGGCAGCAACACGGGGCGGACGTGATAGCGGCGATCCCGTACTGAATTCTGCCGCCGACTTTGAGTAGCCAACGTGCTGATAAAACGACCCTACCGCATCTCGCCCCATAATTACGATCGCTTGCCCTAGGATCGCGTCTACCAGCGAGGTGCCATTGTCTACCAATGCGAAACCAAAAGAAACCACGTTGCGCAGCGCGCTCTCGGCGCGATCCTGTTCTCCATTCCTCATATAGAATGCCGCGCGCGCGATGGCGTCGTTTGCGAGATTCCTGGCGATCGTGAAACGAGGCATAGGCAGCTGGAGCGCGAATGCTTCGTCGTTGAACGGTAAAACGTACTGTCCGCCAATAATGTCTACTTTCGGAGCAGTGGCGACAGCGTCGAAATCGGCCCAGGCCGGTGACTCTGCCACGGTGCGCAAATAACGCAGTTCATCTTCAGAGAGTTCATCGGATAGGTACGCCGCTAGCAACTGCCCAGACGGTCCTTCATACCGCGGGTCGCGAAGCGATGAAAAAACCGACGCTGTCATGTGCTGTTTGAAACCTTCGTAGCTACGCGATTGGGCGGCTTGCCGTAGCGGAAACTCAGTGCGCGGTCTAGAAAGTGTAAGTCTGCCGAACGCCGCTCCAGCTTCGAGCGGAGTTACTGCTTCATCAGTGGGCGCTTCCAACGTCCTGAATCTGTCGAGGTTGGCCAATCGTTCGACCATTCCAGTTCGCTGAAACAGCATTGCATTACCGTGTACCGACACTACAGCGAACGGCACGGAAGTTACGAGCAGCAATCCGATCGCCGCGTCGCGAACCAGGCGTAGTGCTCGCTGACCAAGCCCGCTGCGTGTCGCTCTCGCCTCCACTACATCAGCGTTTGACGTGGACGTTCTGTCCAACCAGGCGCGCTCTTTAAACAAGGAGCGTCGACTTCCAGCGCCAGAGCCAGATGGCTCGGCGATTATGCGTTCCCCGGTGTTTGATGTATTGGCGCCCATTGTGCTAAGCCGGTGTGAGTTGAAGCGTTGCGGGAAACTGCAGTACCGCCTCGACTTCATCACGCGCCGCAATCAATCGCTGAACATCGGCCGACATCTCAGCTGCGCGAGCGATATGAGTGGTGAAACGCTCCAGCGAGAGCGCGCCCGCGTGCAGGCGCAGAAGGTCGAGACGAATGGTTTCCAGTGCGGCGACAGTAGTGCGCAGCTTGTCCTGAACGACAGCTCTCGCCGCGTGCAGACCCTCATGTCCGGCGTTGTGCGACTCGACTCCACCATGCACGAATGCATCGTTGAGCGCGTCGTAGCGCAAGCGAAGATTCCGCGCATCAGTCTGCAGACGTTGGAGCAAACCAGGCACGTCGCCGAGCGCGTAACGCGACGACGCGGGCAGACTTTCAAACAGCTCCTCAGCGGCAAGACTAAGTGAGAGTTCGGTGGCCCGATGGGTCATCGCGGTCGCGACGGGCGCTGCCCCCTGCACTCTTCGCGCTGCAGCGAATGCGAAGCCTCCTATCCGACCTGTCCAGACGCCGCTCCAGAACTCCATGTCGACGTCCCTCCGGAGCTGCAGCAGCGCGAGATAGCCGAGTCCCTAAACGCTCGCTATTCCCAGCCCGACTAGCGCGATGAACCCGATGGATTTAAACCGGGGGTTGTCAATACCCGCCAGCGCAAGCGCAAGCAGCATTATTGAGGTGGAACCCGACACACGTGCGATGGCGCCGAGTGCGGATTCGACCAACATGCGCGATTTGCTGCGGTCGAGGCTTCGTTCTTCGCGACTGTTCTCGCGCTCGGCGCGGAAAGCGGGCACAAGATCGGCTTGAACAAAACCCAGTTTGGCAATCCGTCTTGCAGCCGTTACACAAAACACTAGCGGTGCTACTGCGCAGCCTGCAATCAGGGTTGCCACACCTGCTGCCGGGCCGGCAAACGCGGAGACAGACACCGACGACACAAGTGTGCCCATCAATGTCAGCATCGTACCAGCACCGTCCATTCTTCCATTTCTTTTCACAAAAGCGCGGAGCGCGGCGGGTAGTTCGCGTCGCTGTTCCATTGCCTCGCTCAACCCGTCAGCGAAGGCTGCTGCACTCGGCGGACGCAACGCAACGTCGCTTGCGAGACACCTGTGAATGAGTCGGGACAGTGTCGACGACACGGCGGCTCCGGTGGCGCTGATTGGATCGGGTGCGCCTCCCGCGAGCTGTCGTGCGAGTATCTCGGTTGGGGTCACACCCTCGAATGGCAATCGACCCGTTAGCGCGAAGTATCCCGTTGCACCCAGCGAGTACAGATCAGTTCGCTCGTCGATGTCGCATCTCCCGCCCAGCGCTTGCTCCGGGCTCATGAACCCTGGCGTGCCGGTGACTCCGTCATTTGAACCAATGCTCTCCTCGCGATCGAGAGTGGTCGAGTGTCCAATCGCGGCAGCAATGCCAAAGTCAGCAACAAGTACGCGACCGGTTTCCGACTCGATAAGGATGTTGTCCGGCTTGACGTCGCGGTGCACAAGCGCGTGACCGTGCGCATGACTCAATGCCCACGCCACTTCGCGGAGGATGCGAGTAGCTTCGCTCGCGGAAAGCGGGCCGCGTGATTGCACTCGTTGCGCAAGTGTTTCGCCAGCAACATAAGCCATCACACAATAGACGAAACCGTCCGTTTCGCTAACGGCGTGAATGGGGATGATATTTGGATGCGACAGCTTAGCCGCGTTGCGCGCCTCACGAACAAAGCCTTCGCGTAACTCTGCGCGTTCGGCGAGATGCGGCGGCAGCAGTTTGATGGCGACGAGACGGTCAAGATGTACTTCGCGTGCAAGGTATACCACACCCATGCCGCCACGCCCGAGTTCTCGATCGATCGAGTATTGGCCGGCTACGGCAAGCTGGAACGACAGGAAGAGCGGATCGGCGGTGACTTGCAAGCGTGTATGTCCGGTGCGGCAGGCGGGGTGGATTGGAGCGGCAAGAGTTCGTCTATGGTAGACTCGCTCCGTCGCTGGTTCGTCACACCGGATTCCAGGCGCTTACGGTTTCACAATCCGGTAGCGCACAACATTCTGGACGTCATCAGCGTCGGGCAGTACCGTGTACAGGTAGTCACCTCGAACGAACACCACATTGCTTCCGATGGGAAGCACGGATCTGATGTTCGCTATTTCTCGGCCGCTAGCATCGAAGACATCGATCGCCGTTACAAGTCGCGGGAGATCGCTTCGCTTAACCCAGGCACGTCCGAGTTCGTCTGCGAACAGCTGCTGAATTACTGGTTTGCTTCGAGGAATATCGTTCGGATTGCCGGCCACCAGTTTTCCCTGCACGGTTCTGGCAAAGTCGCTCACCAACTTGACGGCGTTATTTCTATCCTCATTACTCAACTTGATGGGTGCGACGGGCTTGCGAACAACGATCCCAATGGCGGTGCCGATCTTGCCAGTTGAAAGCCGGTATTCGGCGCTCGCTGCGCACCACATGGTTCCTGCACTGGTCAGTACAGTGATTGGAGTAACAGCGTACGGCATAGTTAGAGACGTGCGATATCCTGATGCCTTTTCATAGACAAAAAGAGGCGGAGGTTCTCCGCAGCGAACTTGCAGCGTGTCCGCCCTGCCGTTCGGGGCTATCCGTCGAACGATCGATTTTGTCCGCGGCTGACGAGTGACAGGGTCGATGTCTGTTATCGGGGTTTCGAATGGCCCGTCGATGATTCGTCCCTCTCTATCGACAACTCCCTTCCAGTAATCACCATAGCCGTTAATTGGAATTCCGATCTGGCGAAGAAATTTTCCGTCGGGTGAATAGAAGGAAAATCTTCCGTTACCCGGGTCGCTGGCCATGACTTCGTCACGGCTGTTGAGGATGGCAAGTCCGTTTGGGAATTCGTGCTCGCCCGGCCCATGTCCTGCGCGCGCCGCTCGTCGCACGAACTTTCCGGTTGCGTCGAAAACGCGGAGCTCTTTAGACTTGAAGTCGAGAACGAAGATGTTGCCGTTCCGTGTGGATACAATTCCACGAATAGCGTCGAAGCTTTTCTGCTCGTCATCCAGGTCACCGATTCGGAGATCTTCGACGAGTTTCCACTCCGGTACGGAGTGCGTCGCAGGAGTAGTTGGTTGCGCATGCAGTATCGCTACAGAATTCAGTAGCGCTGGCACACATAACACCAACCACGCAACCCTCATTGGGCGCGGGTCGACTGAAGTTTGATGCGAGCCGGTAGCGATTCAAGCTCCGCGTCAAGTTGCGCGTCGCGAACGTTGTCGAATCGAACAATGAACTCGTTCGACGCTGAAGATGGGAGCTCAGCATTTCTTCCGTTGTCCAGAAGCAGGGTGCGCACTCTGAACGGAGCAGTAAGAGTATCGGCAGTCCACCTCGGGTTAAAACTGCCGTCCAGCGCAGCGACTATATCCAGTTCAAACGTTCGCGTCTCCCCAGGCTGAATATTCCCCGAGTGGTCACCAGCAAGAGCACATATCGCCGTCCACGCGTTTACCCATCCGTTCTCTGTCTTCTTTTCCAGCTGTGAAGCGCACTCAAAGTACGTTAGAGCCATCGCACCGTTGTTGGTTATGGTGACGGGCACACTTAACCGAATAATCGTGGATGTCGCGTTCGCTACACGACTCGCGACAAGAGTGTCGGAGTTAACGCTGATAAACGCTTGACTTTCCGGGGACGTATTGTTTTTGCATGCTGACCAGACAAGAAGGCCGGCCACGAGAGGAAGATAAGATCGCATGAACTCTCCATCGTTAAGGTTCCGATAGCTAACAGCTTCGCCGCGCCGTTGGTCACGCTTACTTGGACGCGCGGAGTTTCTTCAGCATGTCGGAGATCGTCGTTGCATCAGCAGGTCATCTGCAATCAATATCCCCAATTCTCGATAGGACGCTTTCAAAAACCGAGAATGAAGACGGGCGCTGCTGCGATCAACGCCGCGCCCATTTGCAAAGCGAGCACGAGCAAACTCTCCTTCCTCGCGCGCGGAACCCAACTGACCGCGAAATAAAGCATTGCCGCCGCTTGGGCGACCATCAACAGCTGCCAGAGGTGGGCGGCCGAACCCTCATCTGCTTCACGCGCGGTGCCAAATCGGGCGACGTGAAGCACCATTATCAAAAGCGCGGACCCCGATTTCGCCATCGGGATGTAAGCACTCGGCTGCTTAAGCAATCTGGCAAAGGTCATGGCTCGCTCCCTACGAAAAGGTCTTGGCCGCTAACTCTCAACGCATCTTAAAGTACTTTGCGCTAACAAGCAAGTTTGCCTAGGACTCCGGCCGAAGCGAGACAGACGACCTCCGCTGAACTCGACCAGCATGGGCCCAGCGGGGTCACTCGAGTTCGTGGAGAACGCTTGTTGTCAGCCAGATGCCAAGCACTCCAACAACAATCGAACCAAGGGTCAACGACATGCTCGCAATGGCGTGGGACAGCGGAAATAAGATGAGCGCCAGTAGAGCAAAGCCGCCCGAACGTCGACGCCTCCGCAGGGCATTCCCAAGCCAAACCAAACCGGCGGCAATTGCCCCAATTGCTGCGAGGTTCCAGGGATACCAGGTGAATCGTGGATCATCAAATGGGTATCCGTTAATGACTACGCCGAATGCGGCCACTATAAAGAAGATCGCCCAGTATGCTTCGACAACTATCACCAGGAGGGTGAGCAGTCTAAGCCGAGCAGACGGTTGTGCCGAGCAGGAAGGGATCACGCGGTTGGCAAACGTCGCTACGTTCATTCGGGAAATCTTGCTAGCGCGACCGCCTGTTGCAAATCAGCGTCGGGCCTAGTCGTTGGAAGCTCGCGGTGTGACGAAACGATCATGTCTCCGACGGGAGAGCTCGCCCATATATACGCAGGTCCAGACGTCGCTCTGATCGGCTAATCCAGCGCATCGGACCGCGATCGGTTTGTCGACGCTGATCCATTGTCGATCTGTTGCTGAGCAGTACGCCCACGCCGTTGGAGCAGCTGGGTAGTGAACTCCTGGCTCTCCTTAAGCTGTTCGACTTGCTCGGTCAAACGCTGGAATCGATCTTCGATGACGGCGAACCGTGCAGCTGTGAGATTTTCACCGGCGAGTTCGCGCTCGCTGTGCTGATTCGGGCGAATCCATCGAACTAGAAAATACAGCGCACCGCCGGCTATGACGACAACTGTAACGAGTATGATGAACGTACTCATCATCAACCCGGGGGGCGGCTCTAGCATATTTACTGGGGCTTGCGCCAGCATTCTCAAATACTCGCTTCTAAAAGTCGGTCGCACCCACGATGAATAAATCCAATCATCCAGTGGGGTAACCTCCAAAGTTTACCAGAGACGACGTACGATCAGAATAGGCGCCGGCCATTTAACGTGAGGCCAGTGGCCAAGAACCCGCTAGCCAGCTTGGACACTGAAGGACCATCAAATAATCGCGACTGCCTTGATCGTAATCGCGAGATCTTCAAATGCCACGCCAGTTCCTGCTTCCTTGATCAATGAAGCCAAGGTGATGGAGTGCTGACTGCGGGTCCGCGCGTTCAGGACGCGCGTGGGAAGGACATAGAAGAGCCAATGCCTGATATTGAGTGGATCAGGCGCTATGCGTTCATTGAGGATCGCGAATACATAGACATCAGCCTGTCGCTTCGCGAGTTTTTCAAACCGATTTGTGGTGGCGCACCAGCCCCTGGCAGCGGGAACTCGAAACGAAATTGGGGACTCGCGTGTCTGCTGCCAACTTTGGATGTACGCCGCCGACTTAACTTCGACGCGAATCCCCTCCGGAGTCGTAAGATCGAATGCGTCCCACTCCGCGCGTATCGAGCTCTCAGGACTTCCGACTGCGCGATGAACGAGATACTCCGCGAGTCGACCGCGAGTCGCGTTACTCATCAGGTCCGAGACGGACCATCGCCAAAAATCAGCTAACGTTCCGCCGACCGGAACACCATCCGCGTGGACCGGTTCGACGCCGGACATTGGCATTGTCACGAGCTGCTGGAGTGCTGACGTCATCGAGTGTTTCGAGAGGCTTGGGGTTGTATCACGCACGGGTGTCCTTACATACGACTAAGCATCTACGCGCGAAACGGGCGACCGCAGACCTGCTCATTGGACCAGTTGAATAGGCAAGAGATGATCGGAAAGACCCATAAAAAACATTCCATCAAACAAATTTCGTCTACGATTCCTCGAAATAGTCGCCGTCAATGTCCTTCACGGTAATTGGGGTTTTTGGAGACACACCCACGTCGAACTCAAACATCAGCTCGGCGAGCCGCCGACCGTCGACGAGCACAATGCGCGTTCCAAGCCGTTGTGCATAATCTTCGGCCTCACGCGTGAATCCTGCGGTAGTGATAAAACGCCTTTGGTGGCGCGTTGGCCTTGGAGCGCACCGGCAAATTTCTGGATCTCCGGTCGCCCGACTGTTGACTCCCAGCGTTTGCCTGTACGTAGATGGAATCGAGCCCGAGGCGATCCTCATCGATTACTCCGTCGATGCCGCCATCGCCCGTCCGCCCAATCGCTCGCGCCGCCTCAACCCGATTTCCACCGTATCCCATGCGCACCAAAAGGTCAATCACCAGTCGCTCGAAGAAGGCCGGTGATACGGTTCTGGTGGTGTCGAGCAGCTCGGCTTCAACACTTGCACGTAGTCGAGCATATGCGCGATCAAGTGCTTCGTCAGGCGGCTCGATAACGATCGGAATCACGATGTCGTCCGGCTGGTCACGACCGGTGGTTTCGGCATCGTCGGGGCGTGAACGCTTCCGGAAGTCGCGAAAACCATCAAAACGCGTGAGAAACTCGTTGTCGATCCTCGCCGGATTGCTAGCGAGCGCCCCACGGACTGAGGTTGTGATCTGATACCACACACGTCGCGGCGACTCAACCAGCTCGGCCTGTTTCATGTATGAAAGCGCCCATCCCGTGCGGGAGCGAATCACAGTCGCCTTTCCGCTGGGGAGCATCTGGACGCGCTCCTCCGCGCTTAGTGCGAACTGCGTCAGACAGCACTTGCCGTCATGACTGGCCTGGAGCACGCGTTTGCGGCATTTGGCGGCGTGTCCCGCGAAGTACTCTTCGACCAGATGAAGGCCGTCATCGTCGAGGATAATCGCTTTGACGGCGGCAAGCTGCTCGAAAATGCGGAGTTCCTGCGCTTCGCGGCGCACTGGGGCTTTCGCATACGTGCCTGTCGGCCCTATCGGGCGAAGACCAAGGGAAAGGTCGAGCGCCCAGTTCGATATCTCCGCGACAATTTTGTGTACGGACGGAGTATTCTGGGCGACGCTGACCTCGCTGATCAGACCACCCGCTGGTACTTGGCATCTCATTCTGCGGCGGGGCTAGCGTGGCATTTGGCGCCGTGTGCCTCGTCGTTGCCGCACCCGGCGAGAGCGAGTGCCGCTACAACTGCGAGAGCGTGACCCGAGTAGAGGATATTGTACGGATTTCTCATTGTACGCTGCTCCAGGTGAGTTTCCTTATCTCGGCAACCGCATTCATTCCGGTCTGATCGGTATCCTGCATTAATCCGACGGCCACGATGTTTCGTGGTTTGCCGCTCCAGATTCGTTGATAATCTTCGAATGGCTTCATGGAGACTGATACCCAGTCTTTCGCATCCGCTGCGGCCCCCGTGCGAATAACGTAAAGATCACGAGACTGAAAGCTCGGTCGCTCGAAATTGTCCGGCTCTGCTCCGCCGAGGCTGTAGAAGAGCGTGCGAGGCGTTCGGTCGAGGAAACTTGTAGGCGCAAACACGACGAACACACGTAGCGCTGAGTCATCGCGTTTCATATCACGGAGATCGAGTCCTGATGGCGCTACCGGTACGCGCCACGACCATTCAAGTGCGCCTGGCGTCGGTTTTATTGCGTTCTCAAGTTTGTTAACGAACCAGGCTGCTCTTCCCATTCCACTTATTTGCATCACGGGTATGCCATCGCGGTTGGCAACCATCGAAGCAGGGGCGCGTTCTCCGCGAACTGCCTGCACCGACCAGCCATTTGGAAGCGTTGCGCCGTCGCGAACATCGCCGAGTCCGAGCAGGTCGACGGGATTCAAATGCATTGCCAGGGCAGCAGCCAGTATTGAACTCCATAATTGCATCAAATTCTCGGGCGTGAAGGTGTGTGATAGCCTATCCACTGGAGCGCAAGACCGTTCCGCTCCGGTTCATCAGGAAACCCGAAAGACTTTCATCAATTAATCGCCAAGGTGATTGATATCCTTCGCAGCGATGCGCCCGGACTTTGGCTTGTTGAAAGGTCGCGTCTTGTCGCGTCGTGACGATAATTTCAATTGCCGAGCTATCCTTCGCTTCGGCCAAGCCCAATGTGTTGACGAGAATTGCCTGATTCGGCATCGAGGCCGAAACTCCTTTCAGTTCGGCGAGCTGGCGACTGGCAGCTGCAAGCTGCAAGCTGCAAGCTGC
>JBBSTN010000016.1:0-21771 GCA_038235845.1 Gemmatimonadales bacterium
ACCAGTGCACGGCCGACGGCGCGGAGCTTGAACTTCGGTAGTTCGCGCGTCACCGCCGGCCTCGAACGGATGTAGGCGATGATTGCTGCGGCATCGTCGTCCGCAAGATACTGCCAATCCTCACTTGGCATGATGCGCGCTCCGTGACCATCGCGCTTCACGCCGTGACGAAGCACGCGCAGCAGCTCCGCGTCTGTGTACTCGGCGCCAGCACCACCCCGCGTAAGGTTCGACGCGGGTACAACGCCGATCTGTGGATCATCAATGAATACCTGTCCACCGAGATCGGCCCCGTGGCAATAGGCGCACTTGCCGATGGCCGCGACAAGATGAGCTCCCCGCTCGATGGTTGCGCTGTCGCCTGGCACCGTGATCTCGACCAGCGGCGCGTCCTTATACGTGCGCGCGAGCTTGGCTGAAGCCGATGCATAGACGGCAGCGCCCGCGATGACGACCAAGCCGAGTAGGGCGGTAACCGCGTAGAGAGAGCGACGAAACCAGCGTGACATGAGAACTCCCAGTAGCTGTAAATTCGATTTGTTCGCCGGACCCGACGTGGATTCCCCGTCGCAGGGCCGCTCGTTGCGGACCACCATGGCCGCAAGGACGAATCGCACAGATCTCAACCGTGAAATATTTTTCACCGGATTTCCGCAAAGCGCAAGGTGTGCGGACCCACCACCTTGGTTGCCATGCGCCTGGGCACGCGTTGGTTCCAGCGTCGAGGTGACTTCTTTCCATCTACCGTCCCCGCGCTAGTATCTCCGGCTATGAAACCCAAAGAACTCACGCTTCGCGGACTGATGCTGGGCGTCCTGCTCACCTTCGTATTTACGGCCGCCAACGTCTACCTTGGCCTCAAGGTCGGGCTCACGTTCGCTTCGTCGATCCCGGCCGCTGTGATTTCGATGGCGATACTGAGCGCCGTAAAGGATTCGTCGATTCTTGAAAACAACATCGTCCAAACGGTGGCGTCGGCAGCAGGCACACTGTCGGCAATCATTTTCGTGCTCCCGGGATTGGTGATAGTTGGGTGGTGGACAGGGTTTCCGTTCTGGCAGTCGTTCCTGATCTGTGTAAGCGGTGGAGCGCTGGGCGTCATGTTTACGATTCCATTGCGTCGCGCACTGGTAACCAATTCCGATCTTCCCTATCCCGAAGGGGTGGCGGCGGCAGAAGTGCTCAAGGTTGGATCGAGCGCACGCGGTGAGGGTGCGGCTAACGCAAGCGAAGCGCGCGAAGGACTTACGGCGGTTGCACTGGGCACGGTGGCGTCGGCAGGCCTTGCCATAGTGGCCGCAACTCGAGTGGTGGCCGCGGAGATAACCGGTGTTTTTCGACTTGGCCCATCTGCCGCCAGTGGTTACAGCATCGCGTGGTCGCTGGCGCTTTTCGGTGCCGGACATCTCGTGGGTTTGGCGGTTGGAATGGCAATGTTTACAGGCTTGCTCATCGCATGGGCGGTCGCGGTTCCAATTCTTACCGCCATGCAACCCGCTGTGGACGCCGCAGCACTGACGTCCAACACGATGACCATCTGGCGCACTCAGGTGCGATTCATCGGTGCTGGTGCTATTGGCGTCGCTGCCCTTTACACGCTGGGAACGCTGGCAAAGCCAGTCGCTGCCGGCTTGGTGAGTACGTTGCGAGCGTCGAAGAAAGTGAGTTTGAACAACGGTGTCGATGACGATCGGGATCGGGATATCTCCGCACCATGGATTATCGGCATCACCATAGCGTGTCTGATTGTGACCGCGTTGTTGGCATACTATTTCGCCAGCAGCTCCGCGTTGGCCGATCACGCAGTGGTGCTGACGCTCGTCGCAGTGCCATTCGTGTTGGTCGTCGGTTTTCTGATTGCCGGAGTTGCCGGTTACATGGCGGGCCTCATTGGCGCATCCAATAGTCCCATCTCGGGAATTGGCATACTTGGTATAGTCGCGTGCGCGACAATCGTGGTGTTGGTGGTTGCACCGACAGAAGCGACTCGGCCGGCTCTCGTGGCATTTGCGCTCTTTATCACCGCGATTGTCTTTGCGTGTGCGACGATCTCCAACGACAACCTTCAGGATCTGAAGACCGGGCAGCTGGTGGGCGCGTCGCCCATGAAGCAGCAGATCGCACTGATTGTTGGCGTAGCAGCCGGTGCGGCTGTAATTCCGTTCGTGTTGAACCTGTTAGCCAAAGCCTATGGCTTTGCGGGTGCGCCCAACATTGGTGTGGTTGCGCAAAATCCTCTACCGGCGCCGCAGGCGACACTAATATCAGCGCTCGCGCAGGGCGTGATTGGTGGCGATCTCAATTGGAACATGATCGGTATTGGTGCTCTTGTTGGAGCAGCTCTCATCGCGCTCGACGCGCTGCTCAAATCGACAAAACGTTTGAGCCTGCCGCCGCTCGCCGTAGGCATTGGTATTTATCTGCCCATGTCGGCCACATTCGCTGTCGTTGTGGGATCGATTGTAGGATATTGGTACAACGGGCGCGCAAAGCGGTCGAACCACCCCGAGCGCGCGGAACGATTGGGAACATTGGTTGCTTCGGGCCTTATTGTAGGCGAGAGTCTGTTTGGCGTGCTGAACGCGGGCCTGATAGTCGCGCTGGTCAGCGACGCGCCAATTGCTCTGGTGGGGGAAGATTTCGCGCCCGCCAGACTCATGGGCTTAGCGGCCTTTATCGCGTTAACGTTCGGGTTGTATCAGTGGATGTTGAGCAAAACTAGAAACGCGTCTAGCGAGCCCCGTATTTCAAGGAGATAACTGCATGAACCATCGTGCCGTCGCTATCGAAAAAAGCTGGCCGTAACTTGCGCCGCTTAACGAGTGGGAGGACACCCGCACCACGGTGCATATGTGGACGCAAATCGTCGGAAAGATCAGGATGCGATTCGCGCCGCAGGTCAATCACTGGTGGGGGGCTGCGCTTTATGTGACGTCCCGCGGGCTGACCACATCGCCCGTTCTCGACGGGAATCGTACCTTCACTTTCGACTTCGATTTGTGGCGCACAAGCTATTCATCGTCACATCTGACAACGAGCGGCGCTCGTTCGACCTCGAGGTTATATCGGTTGCGCAATTCCATCATAGACTGTTGGAGGCACTTCGTGAACTCGGTATCGAGGTACAAATACTCAACCGACCAGTCGAAGTGATGGAAGCAATTTACTTTGACAAGGACGAACAGCGTGCAAGCTACGACTCCAAATACCGCTGCCCGGGTAATGCACGAGGCTTACTCGCACGAGGTCTCGAGCGCGGGCTTCTGGCCGGGTACGCGGCCTGGCGAGGCAGCATTTTATTCGTACGCGTATCCCGCTCCGGCCGGTTTCTCAGCGCATCCTATCAAACCCGAAGCTGCGTACTATCACGAGACACTCGGCGAGTTCATCCTTACATATGATGCTGTCCGAACAGCTGCTGACCCGGATTAGGCACTGCTTTCGTTTCTTCAGTCGACTTACGAAACGGCAGCGGAGCTTGCGAATTGGGATCGGAAAACGCTTGAACGCTGACACGAGGTAATCGATGTATCCATTTCAACGCTCGACAATCACAAAGCTGTACGTTATCTGCGCAGTTTTCGCGGTCGCGTCTCACGCGACATCGTCGGCAGCAAACGCTCAAGCGCGCGCTCAAGCAAACGCGCAAGCGCAGGCAGTCGACCCAACCGCCGAACTGTTGCGCGAACTCATCCGGGTCAACACGAGCAACCCGCCCGGTAGAACTCTCGAACTCGCCAACCTGCTGGACAAACGCTTCAAGGCAGCCGGGTTCACTACCGAAATAATCCATACTCCCGACTCGGGTAAGGTGCATTTCATCGCGCGTCTCAAGGGCGACGGCAGCAAGAAACCGATACTGCTCGCCGCACATGCAGACGTCGTTGGCGTCGAACGGGATAAATGGACTGTCGACCCATTTGCCGGCGAGATAAAAAATGGCAGTGTCTACGGACGAGGTGCCATCGATTTCAAGGGAGGAATGGCAGTTTTCGCCACCGCCGCACTACGACTGGGCGAAAGAAAAGTACCGCTCGCACGAGACGTGATATTCATCGCCGAGGCGGACGAGGAAGGCGCACCGCTCAACACGAGCTGGCTTGCCAAGGATCACTGGCCGTCGATGGATGCGGAGTTCGCGTTGAATGAAGGTGGCTGGATAATGAAAAACGATGACGGCTCGGTTCGTTATGTGAGCATCTCCACAGAAGACAAGTCGTCGATAGCCGTTACGCTCACAGCAACTGGCACGTCTACGCATTCATCGATGCCGTTGCCCGACAACCCACTCGTATCGCTCGGTAGAGCGTTGGCACGAATTGGCGATTACGAAGCACCGGTTCAACTGACAAAAGAGAACAGGGAATTCTTTCTTGCATTGGCCAGGACCAGCAAGGGAGACGAAAGCCGCTACTTCAGAGAACTGATTGAGGGAACTCCCGAGCAGGTGAGCGCGGCTGATAAGGTTGTATCGAAAGACCCGCTTCTTCACGCCATTATACGCAATACTTTCGCACCCGTCATCATGAATGGTGGCTTTCGAAGCAACGTGATTCCGGGGTCGGCTGAAGCGACCGTGAATTTGAGGTTGATACCGGGCACCGACCCCAATGAAATCGTAAAGACGATGCAGCGCATCGTCGACGATCCAAAGGTCGAAGTAAAACTTTCATCGCCAAGAGCTGCTACGACGTCCGCACCGTCGCCAACGAGTAACGAGTTATATCAGGCGCTTGCGCACGAAGCAAAGGTAGAGTGGCCAAACGCTGAAGTTACGCCGTATCTCTTTCAGGCAGGAACAGACGCTGGCGCATGGCGATCACGTGGGGTGCCCGTCTATGGCATTTATCCGTATCCAATAAGCGCGGATGAGTTGCAACGCATGCACGGTAACGACGAGCAGGTGAGTATCGCATCTCTCAAGCAAGGTACGGACATGATTTACCGAACTCTTGTCAGTGTTGCGGCGAGAAACGGCGGCAGGAAGTAACTGCGGCGGTCACCGCTTGTCCACCACCACTGCTCCGTCTTTCATAACCCACTTCACCCTGTAGACGGCTCGTATATCGTTTAGTGGATTGCCTTCCACCGCCACGATGTCGGCCAGATACCCAGTCGCAATTCTACCAATCATGTCCGACAAGCCGAGTAGCTCAGCACCTCCAGTCGTTGCCGTCGCGAGGGCCTCGGCTGGTGTCATGCCCGCTTTCACAAACCAGCCAAGTTCACGCGTGTTCTCACCGAACATCCAGTATACGACGTCGGAACCCATGGCGAATTTCACTCCTGCTTTGTGCGCGCGTCTTGCAGTTTCGATGTTGAGCAGGCGGAACGAATCAAGACCTGCCACCTGCTGCTGTGTGTAGCCAAGCAACGGAGCCGCTTCCGCGTAGAAGCGGTTGTGATCGATTGTCGGCACATAAAACGTTCCTCGCTTTGCCCATTCTCTTAGCGTAGCGTCGTCGAGGCCCGCAGGGTGCTCCACAGACTCTGCGTCAGCGCGCATTGCAGCCTGCCCCGCAGTGTCTCCGTAGGCATGAATGGCAATTCGTTTGCCGAGTTTGTGAGCTTCCGCCACCGCAATCTGCATCTCGCGAGCGGTGAAGGTCTGTTGACCGGTAACGTTGGCATAGGTGCCGGTGGATCCATACATTTTTATCCAGTCAGCGCCTGCATCGACCTGCGCTTTGATTGCGGCGGGAATGTCGAGCGAATCCACGATGCGACCGTTGGCCGGATTACGCTGCGGCGGTGTTCCGTCGCGACCGGGTTGTGCTTTGGAAAGTCCGTAACCAGCTACGAACATGCGCGGCCCCACCATCACACCTTTGTTGATCGAATCACGCAGGGCGATGTCGGTGTAGTTCTGTGCGCCGAGGTCGCGCACCGTGGTAACTCCCGATTCGAGAGTCTTGCGGGCATTCTCGGCGGCAAGGGTAATAACCGAGTCGCGCGCCCGCGGAATGCCAGTGCCGTTGGCGTGCGCCTCGTCGCGCCAGTACGTCATGTGAGTGTGAACGTCGACCATGCCCGGAATCGCAGTGTAGCCCCGAAGGTCGACTACGCGTGCGCCGGCGGGAATCGCAGAAGCGCCGGAGCCCACTGAAGCAATTCTGTTACCGCGAACAACTATTACTGCGTCGGTGGTTGTGCGTCCTGTGCCGTCCACCATTCGTCCGAAACGAAGGGCTACTGTTGGTGGGGCAGCAGATGTTTGCATCGAGGGCGACAAAACATCGGCAGCTGAACGGGATGACGGACCAGCACACGCGGCGATGCTGAAGGCCGCGATAAGTGTTGTTGACAGGATGCCAAAGCGTGCAGAATTTGTAATAGCCATCTCTTATTTTACCGAGGGGGTTGGATTCAGTGGCAGTGTTGCCTGTCGTTAGACCGGAAGAACGTCCTGACGATTGACCGGGATTATTTCTTTCTCAAGAGCGGTCTGCATCGCTGGCTCTACCGTATGGCCCGCAAACATGCAGGCACTCAACTCCCAGCTCTACGGTCAGCTTGAAAGGACTGCAGCCTACTTTCAACATCTGCGTTCTACGCTAATGCCATGGGCGAGGAAGAATAGAGCATCGCAGCGCGGATGTGGGAACGTTAGCGGCACCGTCTTTCCGCTCTCCTCAAACGAAAGGAGACAGACGATGAAGAGATCACAGTTTAGCGAATCTGTTTCATGCGCTATCGTTACGCTCAGCTCGGTATCTGCGCTTTGAAGACGAAGAACGCGCCAGCAGAGACTAAGATGAATCCGATCACCTGATTGAGGGTCAGCCGTTCCCCGAAGTAGAGCACCAAACGACCCCACAAACACAGAGCGTGATGGCTTCCTAGATGACTTTGAGTTCGACGGTCGAGTAGACCGTGTGTCCGATACGATTTATTACCGGAACGGCAAGCAGTACTCGAAAAGTGCGATCAACCCGCTGATGAGAATAACCAGAAGCAGCGGCCGGTCAGGGTATTTCAAATGACCATACCAAGCGAAGGTCATCAAGACGTTCGACCCGATCAGCGACAGGATGGGCGCAGGAGCGGGCGGAATAAAGGCCATTCAGTTAACCCTCGGATTTCCGCGATGCTTCCCGTCTGACGCTAAGAAACAGGACAGCGATGCAACCGAGGAGCAGAACCACGCCCCCGGCGAGAGGGGGCAGACGGGTCGCGTCGATGAGCAAGGCCGAGATTACAACCGTCGCCAGGATGGCTCCTGTCAGGCGCACGTCGGCAATGAACATACTGAACAGCTCCAGCAGGACATCCTTGAGAATGCTCATTATGTCGCCTCCCCCAGTGGCTGCCGCACCATGCGCGCAGCCATAAGCCCCGCGGCGAGGAACAGCGCCGCGAAGACGAAGAGCGCCAAGTCATGCCCCGGCCAGTCCACGCCGAGCCCTTCGCCGGTCCAGAACACGCCGAACGCCGAAAGCATGACACCAACGCCGAACTTGAGCGTGTTCTCGGGCACGCGCGCCAGCGGACGGTGGGCGACGGCCCCGATCATGAGGACCAGCGCGCAGGCCGCAAGCGCCCCCAGACTGGCAGGCCACAGCAGCCCGCGACCCGCACCGACGGCGATAACGATGAAGATCACTTCCAACCCTTCGAGAAGCACTGCTTTGAAGGCGGCGATTCCCGCGATCCAGTCCTGAGAGGTTTGTCGGCGTTCGACTTCGGCGTTCAGGTCCGCCGTTTCCTTTGCGAAGATCGCGTCTTCGTCGTGCAGAGGAATAATACCCCCCGCCCGCAGTGCAGCCTTGCGCAGCCAACCGATGCCGAAGAGCAGCAGAAGCACCCCGATCACCAGTTGCAGCAGATGAAGCGGCACCTGATCCAGCAGTGGGCCGAGGATCACCACGACCGCCGCCAGCACGAACAGCGCGGCCCCTGTGCCAAGCACGGCGGGTTTCCAGCCGCGCAGAGTGGCGACCACCAGCACGATGGTGAACGCCTCCACGACTTCGACGATCGACGCGAGAAAGGCCGCGCCGACGGCAGGACCAGCTGTTGACCATTCAAGCATTCAGGATCTCCTCTCCAGTGTTCAGGCGGCTCAATCGGTCAATGTTTTCATTGCTTTTTGGTTTTAACATGGTAACAAATCAAAAAATTCTTTCTCGAGGTGTCGTGGGGAGCGGCAGGAACAAATCCCTAAGTGAGGTGCCGGACGATCAGCAGACCCAAAAACAAGCCGCCCAATGAAGCAATGACAGAAGTGAGCGCATAGACCCCGGCCGTCACTGCGTCGCCGCGTTCGATCAGCAATACGGTATCGAGCGAAAAGGCGGAAAATGTCGTAAAGCCGCCAAGGAGTCCGGTGGTTAAGAAAAGCCGCCAAGTCTGACCTGGATCAGCCTTGATGGCGAACCATTCTATCGCCAACCCCATGATGATAGAGCCAACAATGTTGACGGTGAGAGTGCCGAGAGGAAAGCCGAAGCCGGGCAGTCGCAATGCAATCAGATTGACACCGTGACGCAGTGCGCCGCCGAGACCAGCACCCAGAAAAACTGTCAGAAAAGCAATCATGGTTACCCCGCTTGTTGTTTGAGCAGGGCGCAAACCGGTGGCGCTCAGCTATAAAAATAGCTCCTACCGCGCCGAAAGCGCCCGGTAGGAGTCATCAGCCTTGCGGCGGGTATCGGGGAACTCCATCCCCATTAGTGAACATTCTAGCGAGGTTTCGGAGTTCTGTCACCTCGTGACATGGCCGCTTCCTTCCCTTTCGGCGGGCACTGGATCATCGTCGATGGCGCACGGACAACGATAAAGTCGGTATCAACGTTCGCCCTCTGACTTGTTTCAGCAATTTTTCAGATTATACCGTGATATTGCCTACACTGGCCTCAGCTCGCGGAACTCGCTGCACATCTCCATCCCGCACGTCACGCAGCATACTCGGGCGGATGTGCGTTAGATAACTGCTGCGCCCCGTTGCCCTTTGCACCACGCTTAAACCCTACCAGCCTTGAGAGGTCTGCATGATTGAGCTTCGGCCGTCGTCGTCAATAAATGTTCAGTTCGCATCGTTGAGATTTCGCGTGCTTTTTGCTGTTGCCGGCCTGGCGATGCTGTTGTTGTCTGCGGCGGGTGAGCTGGTCGCGCAGGGCCGATGTGGTGGCGCGCGCGCGGGAACGGCAGCCTGCGATACTACTCCCGCCAAGGCTCCATTCGAGCCTACCGGGTGGAAAACTGTTGCGCTTGATCATTTCTCCATGCAGGCCGGAGACTACCGCAAGGAAGCCGCCTACTACGAGGCGCTCATGAACTGGAAAGTTCGAAGCGATGACGGTAAGCAGGCCGTACTCGATGTCGGCGACATTGGAAGCGTTGTAATAAGAGGTGGTTTTGTGACGCCGCCTGCAACTCCCGTAGCAGAGCCGGTGACCGCTGCCGACAGTGCGGCTACACGAGCGCGCGCCAGTCGACCTGCCCGAAATGTCGTATGGGACTCGTTCTGCTGGGTCATCGACGGCTGGGATGCGAAGAAGGTTGAAACTGCACTCCGCAAGAGAGGGCTCAACCCAGTCGCTGACAATGATGGAAAGGGCTTTGAAAGCTTTCACGTCAAGGACCCCGACGGGTTCGATGTACAGATCAGCAATGGTGCCAATGTAAGGAAACGCTCCGCGACAGCGGCAAACGGAAAACTCTCCGCGCCTGCACCATTCGGGGCAACCAACTGGAAGACGGTTTGGCTCGATCACATCTCGTTCGGCGTAACGAACTACAAGGAGAGCACTGCTTTTTACACGGCGCTCCTCGGCTGGAAGTCGACTGGAGATGAAGGCAGTCAGGACGAAGTTGAGATTGGCGATGTCGGGAATATCATTATCAGAGGCGGAAATCCGGCTGCGGCGCCGATGCCCCCCGTACGTCATGCGCAAATGGACCATGTCTCCTTCGGAATAGTCCCATTCGACGCCGACAAGGTGAAAGCAGAGCTGGACAAGAGAGGGTTGACGGGTCGCGCAGACACCGGCGGAAAGGGAGACATTCATGACGCAGCGGCGTTGTACAAGAGCTATCACACCCCGACTCCCAACGGTTTCGACCTGCAGATAAGCAACGCCAACAAGTCGAATCGAACTGTACGCTAGATCCTGAGCGCAAACCCCACGCTCGTCAACGAAACAGGAGAGAGCAGGCTATGACGCCAGGCAGCCCGAGCGACATGATGAGCGCGGTGACTGAATCGATGAAGCAGCGCACCGGCCGCACTCTCGACGAGTGGGTTTCGCTGGTTTCAGCGAGCGATATCGACCCTCGCGATCAAAAAGGTGTACGGTCGTGGCTCAAGAATGAACATGGTGTTTTGCAGAACAGTCAGTGGGCCATTGCAGATGCAGCCGCTCGTGGCGCCGGTTGGGAACGTCCGGATGTTCAAGGCTCCATCGATCAGCAGTACGCGGGCGCAAAGGCTGGATTGCGCCCGATCTTTGATCGCATACGGGAGATCGTGGAGCTACTCGGCGATGACGTGCAGGTGGAGGGCCGAGCCACCTATACGCCATTTGTACGGCGTCGACAGTTTGTCGCGGTGGCCGCGGCAACGCGAACTCGCGTAGATGTCGGCCTACGCTTTGTTGATGTGCCGAAGTCGACACTGCTCGTTGCGTCGAACGCTCCGGGACAGGCAACGCACAAGCTCTCTTTGACATCGGTGTCTGACGTCAACAACGAGGTGGAAAGGCTGTTGAAGATTGCGTACGAGCAAAATGGATAGCATACCACCGCTCCACCTGCTGTCAGCGGGTGTGTTGCTGCTCGCAGCGCAATCGGTGACTGCGCCGTCACTGCTGCATGCGCAGACCTTGCGTGGTATTACGCGCGATGCCGCGGACACACCGGTATCGGGAGTCGTACTCATACTACTCGATTCAACCGGAGCGGAGCGTACGCGGAGTCTCAGCAACTACGCCGGTCAGTTCATCATCCAAGTGCCGTTCCGCGGGACGTTTCGCATTCGGGCACTGCAAATCGGTTACGTGCCCACCACCACCGCGCCAATGCTGGTGGCTGGCGATGCAAGCAACGTAAGGGTGGTTCTCGACGGTGCACGTGTCACTCTTCGGGCGGTACAGGTTATTGACAAGAGTGCATGTGGCCGACAGTCGACTAGCAGCGCGCAAAACGTTTTCGCAGCCTGGGATCAGGCGATGACATCCATCTCTGCAGCAGCGCTCGCGTCAAGCGCGCGTGGTATGACCGCGACGATAATGACGGTCGAACGAAAGCTCGATCCGGAGGCCGCGCGGGTTCGCGCACTCGATGCCTCTGTAAAGACCGCCAACGTGGTGCGACCATGGCGTTCACTTTCAGAACAGGATCTGCGAAACAAAGGGTACACGACGGTCGATGGAGATGGCTACATCACCTACAATGCACCCGATCTCGACATTCTTGTTTCACCGGCATTCATCGTAGACCATTGTCTGCGCCTCATCGAATCACGTGACACAAGCGAAATCGGCGTTCGATTTCAACCGAACTCAGACCGAAAGGGAAAGTCTGATATCGGAGGAACCATCTGGCTGACGCGTAGCACCTCTGTGTTGCGGAGAATGGACTTCACTTACACAAACGTGCCGGACGCGCCGCGTGTCGCCGATGGGATAGCCGGCGGCCAGATGCATTTCAATACAATTGGTGACGGCTCGATTCTTATTTCCCGCTGGGAGATCCGAATGCCGATTCTCGAGAGACAAACTCCGCGTTCACCGATCAAGCTAACGGAGCTGCGGACTACCGGCGGCGAGCTGATTCTCGTTCGGCGGGGCGTAGACACGCTTTTCAGAGGGACACCAGTCGATGTTGATGGTGAGCTACTCGACTCGCTGTCAGGAAAACTGCTCATCGGTGCACGCGTTTCGCTGTCGGCCGGTGCGCCGATTGCCACAACCGATGTCAACGGCCGTTTCAGGTTGCCGCGTGTTCTCCCAGGAGAGTATTCGATGGATATTCGCACGTCGGCGCTGGATTCAATTCGTTCGTCGAGTCGAGTCCGAGTTTCGATCGTTGCCGGTATGCCGAAGCTCTCCCTTCGCGTACCAACTGCCGCGCAGCTCATTGCATCGCTTTGCGGTAAACAGGATATGGGTGAAGGAGGGCAGCGTAAGGGGGCAATAGTTGGCACCGTTCACACTCGCACCGACTCGGGGGCCGTCGCTGGTGTTCGTGTGGTTGCTGACTGGACAGAATCCAGCGTAGGAAGTCCGGCCAGTCCAGGCAGCGGTGAAGTCAACAAGCGAGTGGAGACACGCACCAATTCTGAGGGTGCCTTTCGGTTGTGTGGAGTACCAGTTGCAACGCAACTTTCCGCACGAGCCCTGCCGGATTCAGGCCGTACGGAAACCCGGAGCGTGGTACTGTCCGACGATCAGCGTTTTGCTTCGACGACATTTTCCGTTGACTATACCAAACAGGCGATTGCCAGCTTTAGAGGTGTTGTTCAAACGGATTCCACGTTTCGCCCCATTGCTGGCGCTGAAGTGTTGCTTCCGGATTATTCTCTCAGCACACGAACCGATGTGAATGGGGCGTTTGTACTTGCCGAGGTACCTCCAGGGGTCCACAAGGTGATGGTGAGACAGATTGGTTATGCATCTCTCTCCACCACTTTATCCTTCGAATCGAATGAGGAGCAATCGCGGAGATTGATACTGCTCCCGCTAAACGTACTCGATTCAGTGGTCGTAGTCGCAACACGCGCCGACCGGGCGCTACTCGATTTCGAGGAAAATCGAAAGATCGGGCTGGGCCATTTTCTCACGCGTTCCGACCTTGCCCGTATCGAGTCTTTGAGCATGTCGAGTGCACTCGCAATGGTGCCCGGTCTGGGGCTCGCTCGTGGTCGAAGCAACGCCTACATAATGAGCACTCATTATGTGATCCCGATTAGCGGCGCACGCGACTGCGCTGGTGCCGGGGGTGGCGGTGGCGGCGGCGGTTCAACGCTATATGCGCCCAACATGACAGAGCGGTTGCAGGGAATCGTGTGTGGATGCTATTCGCAGGTGTACATTGACGGCACTCTGGTCAACGGCGGCAAGCCAACGGAACCGTTCAACGTAAACTCCATTCCGCCAGCATCGATCGAAGCGATCGAGTGGTACTCAGGCCCTGCTCAGACCCCCACGCGCTATGCAACGCTGAACTCGTCCTGCGGTGTTTATGTCATCCACACCCGCAGACCCGACGAACGCTCTAAACCCAACGACGATTCGGGCGGATATACGTGGAAATAATCAGAAGTGACGATTGCAATAACTCCCCCCGAAACACTCTGCTGCAGAGAATAACGGTTGCATTGGTCCAGCAAGACCTTCCGTTTCTGCGAGCGAATCTCAGCGAAGATATCGAATGGGTTGTCAACGGCAAAAAGAAGGTCGAAGGATATGCCGCACTTGTCGAAGCACTCGAAGACGCCGCTGATCCGGATGAGCTACGTATGACAGTGTTGCACGTGATATCGCACGGCCGAGCTGGAGCGGCCAATGGTATCATCCAACTGGAGAACAACATCATACGCGATTTTTGCCACGTTTTCGAGTTCGCCAACGCGAAAGCAACGCAGGTCAAACACATCAACTCCTACATAGTCGAGCGCGAGAAGTCATAAGCGCCTCTTTTTCATCGTCTTTCAACTCGCAATCAGAGCGTGTAATGCGCCAACTCAACGTGTTCAATAGCGTCTCGCTCGATGGCTACTTCACAGGATCAAACGGTGATTTGAGTTGGGCGCACAGGAATGATCCCGAGTGGACTGAGTTCACCAATTCCAATGCGGGCGGGGAAAGTGTGCTGCTGTTCGGCCGAGTTACGTACGACATGATGAGGAGCTTCTGGCCAACACCAGCGGCGACACAAGCAATGCCGGACGTGGCCAGAAAAATGAACAACGCGACAAAGTATGTCTTCTCCCGATCGCTCTCCAATGCGACGTGGCAGAACGCCCACGTGATTTCTACCGATATCCTGGGTGCGGTGCGCAAGCTGAAGAGCGAGGAAGGCCCGCCGATGGTGATCCTGGGTAGCGGTAGCATAATCGCCCAGCTCGCGTCGGAGCGTCTGGTGGACGAATATCAGATCGTTTCGGTACCCGTGATTCTGGGAGCCGGACGCACGATGTTTGAAGGTGTCTCCGAGACCCTTGAGCTAGAGAGGAAAAACACGCGAAGCTTCGCGAACGGAAACGTGGTCTCGTGGTATGAGTCGAAGGCCTGACTAGCCCAAGGTGACGCCAGATGAGCGGGTCTGTTATCCTTGATCCCATCTGATACTTCCAAACAGACCGTGCGCCCGCGGTGCCAGGAGCAATAGGTAAATTGAATAGAGTTTGCACGACGGCGCTGATATCGGTCATCGTCTTAGTTGCTGGTTGCGATCGCTTTCCCGCTGCTTCCGCCGCGAAGCATCAGTCCGTTACTTCTCCATCCGACTCCGCTCGCCAGATGGCGTTTGGCGTTCGGCACAACCTCACCTTTGGTGGAGTTCTCCGGGCGCGTATCTCGGCGGATTCGGCATCAGTGAGAGACGAAGGTGGATCGATAACCTTCTACAATGCGGTCATCGTTTTCGTGTCCACTATCGGAGACACACTCTCCACCGCCAATGCGTCGAAGGCGGTATACGACATCTCGACGCACAGAATCCTGCTATCCGGCGGCACGTCTGGCAGTGCCACGGTGCGTGGACGAGACGCTCAGCAGCTGACATCCTCTCGAATTACCTACGCTGCGCGCGAGGATCGGCTGGAAGGCGATACGGTCTACTCCTTTTCAGCGCCTGGCGGTGCGAGGTCGGGATCGGATTTTCAAGTCGACCCGGGCCTCAAAGCCCTACGCCCGCGGTCTCTAGATAAGCCGAAGAATTGATGAAAGTTAAAAAAGGTGTATCTTAGCCCTCACGTTAAGGCTGCATCACTTTCGACTCTTCAACCACGGAGTCAGTAATGGAACAACGACTCAAGGTATGCATCGATCGGGTTCTCCCGCGTGATCTGATGCGACACCAGCCGACCACTGGCACCGGCGGCGCCACACGCGCGATAATTCCCATCGGCAAACTATGGATGAACGGCACCACGCTCCGTGTCCGGTTCATGGGCGGCACAGCTCAACAGCAAGCCAAGACGCGCGAGCAGGCACTCTGGTGGACGGAACATGCAAATCTGAAGTTCGATTTCGGGAACGCGCCAGACGCCGAAATCAGAATTACGTTCGACGAGAATGACGGCGCATGGTCATATGTCGGCACCGACAATCGGAGTATTCCGACAAATCAGGCCACGATGAACCTCGGCTTCATGGACGGAGGAACGGCGGGGCACGAGTTTGGACATGCCATCGGCCTGGCGCATGAGCACCAGAACCCGCAGGGCGGAATCGAATGGAATGAAGCCAAGGTGCTGCGCGATCTGGCCGGCCCACCCAACAACTGGAACGAAGCGCAGATACGCCACAATGTGTTGAACAAGTATCGCGTCAACCAGGTGAAAGGCACCGAATTCGACACCAAATCGATAATGCTTTACTTCTTTCCCGGCAGTTGGGTGAAGAGCGGCGTCGGCACCAACGCCAATGAAACGTTGTCAGGCGTGGACAAGTCTTATGTGGCGAGTGCAGAAGCGTATCCCAAGGCTGCGCCTGTTATAGACGACGCCAAAGAGATCATGGTCGATGCAACGCGTCGTACTTCGGAGTCGATCGGCAAGCCTGGGGAAGAAGACATTTTCCGGTTTACCGTGAACACCGGCGGCGCACATGTCATCGATACGCGGGGAAATACCGACGTAATGCTCAAGCTTTTCGGGCCGGACAGTCACACCAATCTCATCGCCGAAGATGACGACGGCGGAGTTGGAACCAATGCACGCATTGCCGCCAACCTGGTTCCGGGCAGCTATCACGCGCAGGTACGGCACTACAATCGTGACCGGGGCGTCGGGAATTACACAATCAAGGTGCGAACGGCCTGACGAAACAACTGGGCCAACCGCAGCGGTGGACTGTCCCTTGCGACCTTGTGCTCGTTTCTGCAGAATAGACGACCCCCCCGTGCTGACGCCCGCGTCGCACACCTTTCTCCCGTCCCCTTCCCGGAGAAGCCATGCACCAGATGCGATCGGCCGTCGTCGCCGCGATGTTCTTCTTCACCATTGCGGCACCAAGAGCTCAGTCACAAGCCACCAGCACTGGAACGATCCGTGGCACGGTGACGGCTCCCGGAGGCACACCGATCGCCAATGTACAGGTTTCCATTGTCGGGACCCGACTTGGAGCGGCAACGGCACGCGATGGTGGGTTCGTCATTTCACTTGCGCCCGCTGGCCCGCAAACGTTGCGTTTCCGGCTCATCGGCTATGCGGCGGTGGCGAAGTCGGCCACGGTGGTTGCTGGCCAAGCCGTCACTGTCGACGCCACTCTGACTCCCGCGGCGGTGGCGCTGGATGAGATGGTCGTCACCGGCACCGCTGGATCGGCGCGGAAACGGGAAGTAGGTAATTCCATCGGAACCATCAATGTCGCGGACAACCCGCAACCTCAAACCGATTTCGGATCGCTGCTCGCCGGCAAATTGTCGGGCGTACAGGTCTCCGGAGGCTCGGGCAACGCGGGCGCGGGCAAAGCAATACGCCTGCGCGGCAACACGAGCGTGGCACTGTCGAATCAACCGCTCTTCTATGTCGACGGCGTGCGCGTGCGCAGCGACGAGTATCCAAAGAATCTGCCGGAAACCGGCTCCAACCTACGGAGCGGCAACATTAACAGCAGCCCGCTCAACGACATCAACCCCGATGACATTGAACGGATCGAAGTAGTCAAGGGCGCCGCTGCAGCCACCCTTTATGGTACGGACGCTGCCGCTGGCGTCATCCAGATCTTCACCAAGCGCGGCTCACAGGGCGCGCCCAAGTGGCAGCTGAATCTCACTACAGGGTTCAACAAACTTCAGAAGTTCGGGACTGACGATGCGCCACTGCTGTTCATGGATCCGTATCTGCGCAGTGGTCAGCAAACCGGCGGCCAGATGAGCGTCTCCGGCGGCACCAACAACAACGTGCGCTATTTCCTCTCCCTCGGCACCGACGCCACCCAGGGCGTGCTGCCCAATGACTTTAACCGCAAGTACAACGTCCGAGCGAATTTTGATTTCAACCCGGCGCGCAACCTGTTGCTCAGCTGGAATTCCTCGTACACAAACGACCACCTCGACAACACACCCGCCGGCAACAACGCTCACGGACTTACGCTCAACGCCTTCAGACGCGACCGCAACTATTACGGATCCGCCAATCCCGACACGATCCGCCAGGTGTTGGCGTATCAGCTCAACACGGACATCGATCGCGCGATCTTCGGGCTAACGAGCACCTGGACCCCGTTTTCGTTCTTCTCCAGCCGAGCGACGGTCGGCCTCGACCGCGCCGGGGTTGAGAATCGCAACCTGCGGCCATACGGTTTTGCCCAGGCTCCACAGGGTATCGTCAACGACCAGCGGTGGCAGAACCGCACCTTATCGATTGATTGGGTCAACAACCTCACGCACGCGCTGCGCAACGGGGACGTCACCGGCACCCTGTCGTTCGGCACGCAGTATGTCAGCTCGGAAGTCGCCGATAACTCGAGCTATTCCGAGGGCTTCCCGGGACCTGGCGAACCAACGGTGTCGAGCGGCTCGCTCAAGAACGCCTTCGAGAACCGCCAGACAGTGATTACGGGTGGCGGATTCGTGCAGGGACTTGTCGGTCTCAAGGATCGCTACTTCGTCACAGTCGGCCTGCGCATCGACGGCAACAGCGCATTCGGCAAGAACTTTGGCCTGCAGCAGTACCCCAAGGTGAGTGGATCGTGGGTGGCCAGTGATGAATCGTGGTGGCCGTCGCTCTTCAATAGCACGCTAAAGGTGCGGTCGGCGATCGGGCAGGCGGGTCGCGCACCGGGCGCGTTCGACGCCGTTCAAACATGGGACCCGGTAGGCTGGGGCGGGCAACCGGCGTTTCGACCGCTCAACCTGGGCAGCCCCGACCTTGGTCCGGAACGGACTACGGAACGGGAGTTCGGATTCGATCTCACGGCGTTCGGCAGTAGGCTGAACATGGACTTCACCGCCTTCCACGCGAGGACGACCGACGCGCTGTTCCCCGTGACGTCGATTCCATCCGAAGGCTTCCTGAACAGCCAGCTCAAGAACGTGGGCACGCTGCAGAAGAGCGGCATCGAGCTGACGGTAGCTGGGAGTGTGCTCGACCGGAAGAACCTCGGCATCAACGCCTCGCTGGCTCTGACCACGAACAGTTCGAAGGTGGTTAGTCTGGGTGGCGCGCCAGCGTTCCAGATCGGCTCTGGCAACGCCTACGCGTGGGTGATCGAAGGCCAGGAGGTGCCGTTGATTCGTGGGCGGGCGGTGGTCGACCGCGACGCGCTGCACGATCCGAACGCGCCACTGAACGTGATCGAGAATTTCGACTTTGGCCCCAGTCAGCCCAACCGGATCGTGAGCGGCAACATCTCGGTGCGTACGTGGCGCAACATCACCGTCTCCGTCCGTGGAGAGTATCAGGGCGGTGCCTTCATCAGCGAGAACGCCTCGTTCCAGGCTCTCTCCCGCAGCGTGCTCTGGCCGACCTGCTTCAGCGCCTACGACAAAATTAAGGCCAACCTGCCGATTACCAACTTCGAGACGGCCACCTGCATTCAGAAGAACATCAAGTCGGACATGCTCATTTTCCCCGCAGACTTCTTCAAGTTGCGTGATCTCACGTTGTCGATTCCGCTGGGCAAGCTGATTCCGCAGACCGCCTCGACCATGCTGGTGCTGACGGCACAGAACTTCTTCCGCCGCAACTACGGCATGCCCCTGTTCGATCCTGAGCAATCGGGCAACGACGGATTCAACGTGCCGGCGCGATACATCTCTGAGCATATCCCTGCTCCCGCGGTGTTCCTGTCTTCCCTTCGCATCACCTTCTGAGGAATCCACTAATGACCAAGCGAATTGCTGCTACGCTGGCCAGTGTGGCTGTCCTGGCCTCCTGCGAACTCAAGGTCACCAATCCCGGACCTGTCAACGCTGACTTTCTCGATTCGAAGGCGGCACTCCCGGCCGTCGTCAACGGTGCTGGCCGTGACCTCGCCGAGGCACTTAACTGGACGCTCTACACGGGTGCCGCCGAGGCCCGCGAGATTTGGCCCGCCGGTTCGACGGGTAGTTTCGGCGTCAGTGTGAACGTTCAAAACGGCCGACTGACAGATGATGAAAGCGGTGATCAGTGGGAGCGCGGACAGCGCGCCCGCTGGACCGCAGAACAAGGTGCCGCCCGCATCAGGCGCGTGCTTGGTGATGCCGCTTATGCCAAGAGCCTCCAGGCTGCGCAAATCCTGGTCTGGGGTGGTTTCGCCAACCGGTTGCTCGGCGAGAACATGTGTACCGGCATCGTCGACGGCGGCCCGGCCGAGGACAGCAAGGTGTACTTCACGCGCGCCGAAGCGACTTTCACCGAGGCCATGAGCGTGGCAGCGGCCGCCGGCAACACGACGCTGGCGCAAGCGGCGCAGGCGGGGCGTGCCTCGGTGCGACTCGATTTGGGCAATCTTACCGGCGCTGTCGCCGACGCAGCGACCATCGCCAGCACGTTCAAGTACCAGATGACGTACTTTGTAACCGAGCAGGTGCTGTATAACCGATTGTACTTTGCCAATGCCACGCAGCCGTATCGGGCCTACACCCAAAAGTGGACGTGGATCGACAGCTACCGGCGGGCCACGATGGATCCGCGTACGCCGTTCGACAGCAGCGCCACCCAGCTGGAGGGCGACGGTGCGGTCGGTAACCAGCCAGACGGGACGTCCGGAAAAGTGCGCTGGTACTTCCAGACCAAGTACAATAAACAGGACGCGGCGGTGAACTTGGTGACTGGCTGGGAAATGCGACTCATCGAGGCCGAGGCGAAGCTGGTAGCCAACGACATCGCTGGTGCGATGGCGAGCATCAACACGCGACGTACCGCGCTCAACGTGCCAATCGTTACCGCTACGACCGCTGATGCGGCGTGGACCGCCCTCAAGCGTGAGCGCGGTATCGAACTCTGGCTCGAGGCACGTCGTCTGGGCGACCTGAGGCGTTGGAAGGCGCTGGGCCGGCCGGGGAGCTACGACGTACGGGAGGACGTGGCTAATCGCGACCTCTGCTTTCCCATCTCCCTGCAAGAAAAGCAGACCAACCCCAACCTCCGGCCCTGAAACAGGGGTGGCGGTGTGGGGCTATAGCTGATTACTGCTCGTGGATTTCGGGGCAACGGGATCAGGTTATTCCGGCGGACCGGTTCCCGGCCCGCGCGACGACTTTCCACTCGAGCTGGCGCGTCGTAGCGCAGCAATGATCACCCCAGCGAAGGTCGCGCCGGCAGCGGCGACAAGCGTCCACGTGCGTCGTCGGTCGACGGTGCGCACCTGCACCGACGCCACATCGGCGAGCGGAATGCGCAGGCGGCCCCGGCGCTGCGTCAGCATGTCACCCTGCATGGTCTCCAATTCGTCGATCAATAGCACGGCCGTATCGCCGATCACCTCCTGCATCTGCCCCGCCAGGCTGCGTGTCGGTCCCCCAAGCAAAGGCTCGAGTCGCTGACGCCCCTCGTCGGTAAGCGTCATGTGCACAGTGTTGCCGGGCCGCAGCCCCGTCGTACTGGTGCTGCGATACGTGAAGCAGGCGGACTGCCCGAGCAACGATGCAGACAGGCAGAGAGCCGTGGCGCGGCGGACATGCGCAGCGCTGGCCGCGCGATCATGAGGGGTCATCCCGTACATAATACCGTTTGGCCGAGGGGGCGCTATCACCCAGCAACCGTGCGCTGCTGTGACGTCGGGCTGCAACGATGCGGGCTGCGGGCGAGGCGATGGCGCAGCTCTCAGCGATCTCTGGGCAAGGATCCTCCCACGCCGGCCGTGGAGGGTCGGAAAGATTTGCGGTAACCCTCGCCGATCTCGCGCGGCTGCCACATCTTCAGGCTGATTTCGCCGATGCACTTTTGCCACCGCCCGCTTGGAGTTTCGTATGCCGCCAGCCCAGCAAGACCGCGTGACACGTCATAGTACAAGTGCCTCACGGCACGCGCATGGACGCCGCGCAGTTTTCGTCGTGGCCGCAGCGATAACGGCGTGCATCGTCGCGATAACCGCACCGTCGGTTGCCGCTGCGCAAGTCGACGGTGCGCAAGTCGACGCTGCGCAAGTCGACGCTGCCGCGATAACCCCGCTCACCCCCAGCGACTTACTGGCCATACGGAGCATCTCCGTTGGCGACTACTCCCCCGATGGTCGCTGGCTTGTCGTGCGCATCAGCACTAGAGGCGACGGGCTGGGATATGTGGCGGCCCGGGAAGGTGATCCCAGTTATACGCGACCGTCGCCGTCGCGGGTGTTGCTCGTGAACACGGCCACCGGCGACACTACCGTGATCATTGGTGCACCCCGCACCATCGGCTCAATGGCGTGGAGTCGTGATGGTGCGAAGCTGGCCATTGCCACCCGCGACAGCATTCCGAGCCTGCTGATCTGGGACATGTCGAGTCGGCGCCTCCGCACGCAAGCACTTGGCGGTGCGCGCCTGGCAGAAAATTCCGACCTGCGGTGGACTACAGACGGCCGATTGATACTGGCCGTTCGTGAACACTCATGGTTGCCCGAAGTACGTGCCCGGTTTGATTCTCTGGTTGGCGGCCCTATAAGTGTGCAGGTGGGCACCGAGCCATTCCTCGAG
>JBBSTN010000017.1:0-21500 GCA_038235845.1 Gemmatimonadales bacterium
GACGAGCCCGCGTACAACTACCCGCTCGAGCTCCGGGTCGTCGGGCGCGTCGGCTGGCGGGTCAACTGGTGGAGCCGCCGGTGGCGCGTCCACCGGATCGGGAGCGGGTGAAAGCACCGGCCGAACCGCGAAACCACGGGGATCGGGCAGCAATAAATAAGCACAACTGAGCGTTGCAGCGTGCCACGGCGCGCAGCGACGATCTACTTGCTCATCACACGAGTAGGAATCGTCCATCGGGTGTGATTGCGACGCCTTGAGGCCCGGCAACCGGCAGCGCCACTCTCGATAGTTCGCGATGGCTTGCCCGATCGAGAAATCGAATCTCGTTGCTGTTCATGTCGGGTATCACCACCGTTCCAACATCCGGCGTGACCTTTGATGGCCTCCCCCTCACTACCGCAGTGCTTCCGTCGCCCGACAAGACTACTTCGTACGGACCGTTACCCGTGGGAAGCGTCGCCAGGATTTTGTTTGATGCGACATCAATGATCGACGCGGTCGACGGCGACTTGTTCGTTATGACCAGCGTTCCCGACACGACTGCAGGCTGGACTCCCGCTGGTTCCAGATCGCGGGTGTACGCCAGAGACAGCTCCGACGATAATTCGGGTTGCACCGGTAGTGAGATCGTTCCACAGCAGGAACCGGTAGCCGGAAAGTAGAATTCGAGCAGCTGAGCGCTCAAATTCAGTCGAACTTTCGGCGATCAAGTCATGGCGCTAGCGACAGTTCGGGAGTTCGGGATTTCGGTGAAACCCCTGTCGACCGTTCAGACCACACTTTGGACGAGCACTACCTCGACGCCGACGGGCGCGACTCGACAACGCGCCAGATCGTGTTACCGACGTCGTCGGCCACTAGCAAGGCGCCCCGCCTGTCGATTGCTACTCCCACCGGGCGGCCCTGCGCCTCGCCCTGACCGTTGATGAAACCGGTGAGCACGTCGATCGGTTCACCCTTGGGCACTCCCTGCGAAAATGGGACGAAGATGACCTTGTAGCCGCTGAACGGCTTTCGATTCCATGAGCCGTGCTGGCCGACGAAGGCACCCCGGAGAAACTCCACTGGAAGTGCGGAATTGGTGGCGCCACGAACTTCCGGGTCCCCCGTGAATGCGAGGCCGAGCGATGCGGTGTGTGGACCAAGCGCGTAGTCGGGCACTATCGCGCTTGCGACGAGGTCGGGACGAGCAGGCTCAACCCGCTTGTCGACGTGAGATCCGAAATAACTGTATGGCCAGCCGTAGAATGCGCCTTCGCGGACGCTTGTCATGTAATCGGGCACGAGGTCGCTTCCAAGTTCATCGCGCTCGTTAACAGCGGTCCACAGCTTACCCGTGGTAGGCTCAAACGCCATTCCGACGGGGTTTCGCAATCCGGAAGCAAAAACGCGGTGCTCTCCAGTGGCGGCGTCTATCTCCCAGATCGCTGCGCGCTCGCTCTCCACCTCTATTCCATTTTCCGCGGCATTGCTATTCGAGCCCACAGCCACGTACAGTTTCCTGCCGTCCGTTGACGCAATGACGTTCTTGGTCCAGTGATGATTGATGGTGCCGGCCGGAAGAGTGGACACCACTACGCCAGGCTCCGTTATCCGGGTGACGCCCTCCCGATATGGAAACCGGAGTAAGGCGTCGGTGTTGGCCACGTAGAGCGCGTCCCCTGAGAGCGTCATTCCGAATGGAGAATTGAGGCCAGCCAGGAATACCTCCCGCATGTCCGCGACGCCATCACCAATCGTATCACGTAACAGGGTGATACGATTGGCACTTGGCACCGTCCCTCCGGCTTTCTTCATAAAAAGCTTACGGAACCATGCTTTCACACCTTTGGAGTCGTCCGGCCGCTTTGGCCCATTTGTTTCTGCTACGAGAACGTCGCCATTTGGCAGGACGTACAGCCAGCGCGGGTGATCGAGACCTTTAGCAAACGGCTCTACCTGCAATCCGGACCGCGCCGTGGGCTTTGCGTCGCCATACCAGTGTCGGGCGGGTGCGATCTGGAGCGTCGGAATGAGTGAAGTTCGGGGAGGCGGGATGGCGGGACTCTCACCCACACCTGCTGAAACCGGAAGTCGCGCACGTCCACCGCAGTTCGAGAGAGCCAGTGATGATCCTATAGCAAGAAACCAACTACCACGCACGTATAAATTACGAATTTTCATGAGAGGGTTTTTGGGCAAGATTCGACCCAACGGTGAAAGTCGCTAGCTTTGCAATTCACAGGTGTGTCTTTTTTCCGGAGTTGGTCGTGGCTGCAGCGTTACCGATGTCAGTTGAATCTTTAAAAGCGCGTTTCCTCCCGAGTGTTCTACGGATGATGATTCCACTCGCTGCGGTTGCCGCTGCTGCGTGCGATGGAGGGGCCAAGTCGAACAGCGGAACCGATTCAACGTCCGTTGCGGTCGTCGATTCCACGCGCCCGGTGAAGCCGACTGCCAGCGACAGCCTGAAGGAGTGGCGAGCAAGATATGGCAATCGTGTGCCGCGGCCTGATTCCGCTCGTGCGCTTTACGTCAACGCCTGGGCCGCGGGTTCGCGTTCACGCATGGCTGACCTCATCAAGATCGCTGACGAGACCGAGATCAACGCGTTCATCATCGATGTAAAGGAGTCGGACACCTATCTCGCTTACGACTCGACGTCGATAGCGCTCGCGAAGGAGATCGGCGCAGACGGTCGCCCTGCCACAAAGTGGATGAAGGCGCTGATCGACACGTTGCAGAGCCACAACATCTACCCGATCGCGAGAATCGTGGTCTTCAAGGACCGGATGCTCGCGGAAAAGAAATCCGACCTGGCAATACGCAATGTCAGTGGCGGAGTATGGCGTGACAATAAGGGTGGCGCGTGGGTGAATCCGTACGATCGACGGGTGTGGGATTACAACATCGCCATCGCGCGCGAGGCCCTGGAAATGGGCTTTTCGGAGTTGCAGTGGGATTACGTGAGATTTCCGGACGTTACGAATCGCGCTCGCGCCATGATGAGCTATCCGGGCAGCGGCGACAAGTCGCGCGCAGAAAACATCAGCGATTTCATACGTTACTCGAAGGAAAAGTTGGCCGATTTCCAGGTGCCGGTCACGGCCGATGTGTTCGGGCTAGTCACCCATCTGGAAGGCGACGTCGAAATTGGCCAGAACTGGGAAAAGGTAATTACGTCCGCAGACGTGGTTTTGCCGATGTCCTATCCGTCTCATTACTACGCGGGCCTGTACGGAATGGCGCGCCCGCACGCGAACCCGTATCAGATCGTGCGCTTTGCCATGACCGACGCCGTGGAGAGGACAAAGTTCATCGCCGACTCCACCGGACAGAAGGTGGGAGAAGTCATGCCCTGGCTCGAAGCGATGAGTATTCGGGGTCTCACCTTTGGACCGCGCGAGGTCAGACTGCAGATTCAGGCGGCCTACGACGCGGGGCTAAAGAGCTGGGCGTTATGGAATCCGGGCTCCAAGTTTGGCGACTATGTTGGTGCACTTCGGCCGGCTTCCGGCGGTAAATCGCCAATCGAAATGCAAGGCTTTAGCGTACCAGACTGGACATTACCGCGATCACAGCTCAGCGAGCTGACCCGAAAACGCGAGCGCAAGGCTCTTGCCAAAACAGACTCCGCAAAAGCTGTTGCGCCCAACGACTCGGCGATAGGATCGAGGTAGCCTCGGGGTAGCTTCGCGGTCGGCGGGTTAGCGACACTCGTCACAAAAGTGCACTTACTGGCTCCCGCAGTGTATTTCGTGGAATGACACACAGTGCATTACCTCTTGTCGGCACGGCCGGAAAGAGACAGAACTACCGGATAGCCAACCTTAGAGGAAATTACATGCGAATTGCAACTCTTTTGACAGCAGCATCACTCGCGGCCTTCACTGCAACTTCCATCTCGGCGCAAGAAGTCGATCGGAGTGTGAAGGATGGCGGCATTAAGGTGGATGGATGGAAAGGCCGTATTGATCGTAAGGCCATGACCCAGGGGAAAACTGTAACCGACTCTCGCTTTGCGGCGGACGCGGGCGGATATCGAGTTAGCGTTGGCCCGGCCGGCAACTTCTGGAACGACAAGAACATGGCGAGCGGCGATTACGAAGTGAAAGCCACTATCGAAGAGCTCAAGATGGCTGCTTCACACCCGCATTCATACGGGCTTTTCATCGGTGGACAAAATCTCGAGTCCGATACCGAGACGCTGATGTATTGCATTGCGTATGGCAATGGAACCTATGCCATCAAGACTTTCCACGGTGCCAAGGTGACGACGCTCGTCGAACCGACTGCTTCAGCCGCCTTGCACAAGGCTGACGCCAACGGCGAGTCGACCAATGAAATCGGCTGGCGTGTTAAGGGTGACAAGGCTTCGTGCGTTATCAACGGCACCGAAGTGAAGTCATTTTCCAAGAGTGAAGTGATGGGCCCCGACAAGCTTACGTCCACGGATGGTGTGTACGGTTTCCGGGTTAGCCATAATCTCGAGCTCAAGACGAGCGCAATCAAAATGAGCAAGATGTAAAAGCACGGCGAGGTTCAGCACCGAATATGGTGCACAATCCTTGCAGTCGAAGCCTTCAGCGCCCTCCGCTGAGGGCTTCGTTGTTTCCGTCGCTTAGTGAGTAAGTCCGTACACGATGTAGTTGGTGGCCAGCTTGTAGGCGTCGTTTGAAAAATTGATAGGATACCAGCCCTCGCCCGACCACTCCATATAGTCACCGATATCATTGTTGTAATTGATGATCACCATCAGACGCTTCGTCGGATCGTTGTCTTCGTGGATGCCGAGGTAAACAGCTTTGGCCGCCGGGTTGTCGGGGTGTGACATACCGTCGAGCGTAGCGATGTGAAAGAAAGAGTTGAATATTGGATGTGAAACTTCCAGCCTCGAGATCTTCGCGTCGGGAAGCACCATTTGCATCGATCGTTCGAAGTTGGTCCATTGGTTGAAGTAGAAGTCGTCAACTATCAGGAACCCGCCCTTCTTGAGCCACGTCCTGAGGCCCTCCGCCTGTTTCTGATCCGGAATCCAATAGCCGGGCTCCGAGAGGTAAGCGATGGCGTACTTCGAAAGCTTGGGGTCGTCCATGTCATGGACATTGCTGTCCTTCACATGTGGATGCATCGAGGTGAGTTCGTCCACGATGGTCATGAAATTGCGTTCCATCGCCGGGTAGTCGAACTCCCAGCCGCTTCGCCGGTAGACGTCGTAGCGCAAACGCACGAATGTGAACCTTCCGTCGTAGTGAGCGTTTGGTTCAATGAAGACTCGTCGCTGCGAGTAAAGCCTGTCGGCCAGCAGCGTTGTAGCCGCAAAGGTCACGAGGGCCGTTAGCGTAATCAGCAACGTCGAGCGGCGAACGCACAAGTTGGGTATTTTCATCGAGCACTTCCACTAGATGGCGTGGGACTCACAGACTCAACCTCAATCAAGGTACGAAAATGAGCAAACTATTACGCGGTGTCGCAGCGGGTTATGGCGCGAAGAAGTTGGGTGGCGGCTGCTTCAGCACCATAATCGTTTTTGCTATTCTCTGGTATTTGCTGGGTAACTGCGACGCTTTCCGGTGACAAACGGCCGCCGACGATTTCCTGAATCCCCGGGGAACCGGTAGAGTGCGGATAGTTGGCGGCAAATTCGCCGGTCGCAAGCTGACATCTCCCAACGACTTTCGGGTACGGCCCACCGCAGAACATGTGCGCGTGGGCCTGCTTGAAATGCTTACACAAGATCTTGAGAAAGCGCGAATTATAGATCTCTTCGCCGGCACGGGAGCCCTTGGCCTTGAGGCGCTTTCCCGCGGCGCACGATATGTGGACTTCGTGGAAGATCGCCCCGCCAGCCTGCACGCATTGAAAGCCAACATCGCCGCCCTCCGTGTTCGCGAAAAAACGCGCGTCTTCAGGAAAGATGCGCTACGGTTCGTTGAAACGCTCCCGTACGATCGTTTTGATATCGCATTTGTCGATCCTCCCTATGGCTCACGAATGCTCGACAGGGTTATCGAGACTTGGAAGCGAACGGGCTTTTCCTCCATCCTGGCAGTGGAGCATTCGGTTGAGCATGTGCTGCCCTCGCCGTGGGACAAGCGGATATTCACCGAATCGGCGGTGAGCATCTATCGTCGTCCCGAGATCGCTCCACCGGCATTAGATCCCGCCGTCGGAGAGCCATGACTCAAGTGCTCCCGACGTGACCTGCTCACACGCAGCCTCGTGCCGTCCTTGAGCTGTACCTCGTAGTCTCCCCCGGACGCTTTGTGAAGCGTGTCCACCAGTCGAAGTTGCACGATGGCAGAACAATGCACACGGAAGAATTTCGCCGGGTTGAGACGGGACTCCAGACTCTGCATTGCTTCCCTTATTGGCATGCGCTTTCCGGCCACGTGCAATTCGGTGTATGGCCGCTTGCGCTGATGTAGTCGATGTCGTCAACCTGAACCACGCGCACCTTGCCGCGCGTATCCACCGCGAACTGCTCAGGTCGCGCGACGGTGTTCCTCAAACCAATGCCACCACCGGGCGTTTCGCGACGTGTGATATTGGGAGGGCTGGCACCAACACCATTGTCAAGAATGCTTGTCGAGAACCGGTATCGTTCACCGTTGCTGAATACCAGGGACGAACATTCTCCGGATCAGTAGAGCAAGTGCGGCTACAATCGGCGACAACAGAAACGTCGTCAACTAAACGGTCGTTGTACGGGATTGGGCTACATCCATACCCACGTCGGCGGTCCTTGTCGCGGTCGGATTCTCGGCAGGGGTCGGCGTATTCTCTGGTTACTATCCGGCGCGAAAAGCGGCGTCTCTCAACCCCATTCAGGCGCTGCGCTACGAGTGATTACACTTTAGTGCAAGTTGTGCACTGGTACTTCGTCGATACGGCCGCGGGAGCGCGTAGCATCCACGCTGTACGGGCCAGCTCCCCACGCGGCGAACAGCAGAAAGATGAAGCAGTAGAGCATGGCCAGTTCTCCACGGTTTTCCCACCAGAAGAGCTGGCCGTTCGATGATACGTGCCCGATGAAATACGCCGCCGCCATCTCGCCTGACGCTATGAATGCAGTGATGCGGGTGAACAGGCCGATAACAAGCAGAACACCGGCGACAAGTTCGATGACACCCGCCGCTCCCGCGCTCGACATTAGCGCAACCGTACCACCATCCGGGCCAACTCCACCAAACAGCCCAAGCAGTTTCTGGCCCCCATGAGTAAAGAATGCTGCGCCAGCGACCACGCGAAGGGCTGTCTGAGCAAGTGCAACACGCTGATCGAATGGCGACACTGACAATATCCTATCCTCAAAAGTTGTGATGCGTCAATTGTGACTGTGCTCTATCCAACGCTTTACGCGACTTTTTGCGCAAGCCTTTATCCAATCCCTTATGCGGAGACGTGCCGATGATCGTACCGAGACACTAATCGCACGATGAGTATGACGACGCCAATTCCGATGTAAAATGAACGTTCGGGGTCGGACCATCCAAGAACGAACGGTAGAGCGATCAACACTACTCCAACCGCCAGTTCAATCCAACCGTGCAATGCCAACGGGAAGATACCGCCACGTTCGGTTGAGAAACGGGTCAGCAGTGTCAAGGTCAGGTGGATAGCAGCGAGTGCGTAGGAAATTATTGCGGCAGCTCCAGTCATGCCGAACACCGTGGGCGCAGCGGCAAAGATTACAATCGTGATAAAATCAAGGAACCGGTGCATGCTCGGGCTGATCAGATTCATTGAAACGTCCGGAAATAGAGAAGTGAGGGCGGAGCAGAATGGTGCGGCTGCCAGGTATTACTTGCCCGTTGCATTGGTTACGGGAGCGGGGATTTCCGGCAACGGAAGCTTGAATAGCTTTCTGGCGTTTTCGTACATGATTTTGTGCCGATCTGCGTCGCTCAGCTTGAGCTGACGAACAAACTCGAGGTACGATTTCATCGAGCAAATCGGCCAGTCAGTGCCATACAGCAGAAAGTTTGGTTCACCCGCATATAGCAACACCTCCCCGATCTGCTCCTCCATGTAGTCTTCGAAGGCTTCGGTGAATTCTCCCAGTACCAAGCCTGAAAAATCGGCGTAGACGTTGGTGTTCTTGTATACCACTTCCATGCAATCCACCAGCCAGGGATTGCCCAGATGACAAATTACGAAGTTGACGTTGCGATTATCGACCGCAACTTCATCGACCTCGAGCGGATGTGAGTATTTGACTTTGCCATTGGGGCTGAATGTGTCGCCCGAATGAATCATCACCGGCACATCGAACTCCTCAGCGAGCTGGTAGACGACGCGCAACCGTTGATCGTGTGGATAGAATGGCTCGTAGCCGGGATAAAGCTTGAGCCCCATCACGAGGCCCTCCTCCAGAAAATCTGCAAGCTCTCTCAGATCGCGTTGTTTGTAGTTGAGATAGCTGATCCCCGCCACTACACCCACATTCGGGATTTTTTCAATCGCTCTCACTACCTCAGCCGTACTCGGCCGATGCGGATTCACCAGATAGCTGGTAAGCACCAGTGAGTAATCGACCCCGTTGTCCTGCATCTCACGCTGAAGCTTCTCGAGACTCTCGTCGAGAGAGACTTCGATCTGTTCGTGGTAGTTGTTGAGGTGAACGTGGCAGTCGATGATCATATGTGATTAGGCTTTCGTTGATTTGGCTAGTGGGCGGCGTCCTACTGAATCTCTGTGCTCAAGCGATGCAAGCATCGTGCGGAAGACCGCTTGATCCAGCGGACGACTGATTCGATAGATGCGTCGCCAAACCGCATAGAGGATCTTGCTCAACTCTGCCACGGGGATGCTCTCACGTGCGCCCTGCATCGATTCGTAGTAAAGGACGAAAGGAGAGGGCACATCATCTTCGTATAGCCGCGGCTGAAAGTATGGAAAGTCGAGCACCAGAACTTCCGGGCGTCGTGCGAGAGAACGCAGCCAGGGGTTGTTCGCGCTCACTTCGCCAATCACAGCCTCGAGAGGCCGCGAGACTATGCGTTGCGCATCCAGTTCAAAACTCTTTCGAAGTCGTTTTCTGAGCCGCGTGCCGGTACCTTTCGAGCGAACTTCGGGAGTTGACGCAAGATATCCCACCACCCCGATGTTGACATTGCCGAGGTATGTGCCAGACGCCAGACCAACAACTTTCCCGTTGTACTCTGCTACGAAGAGATGCCAGGAGAGGTCAGTGAGCACACTTGACGACTTCTCGGTCAGACTGCCAATCCAGTCACGGAGTGCAACCCGTTCTCCTCGGCGGAATGTTTCCTCGAGAATCGCGTACGCCTCAAGAAGTGCCGGATCTCCGGGTTCTTCCAGTTCCCGGATGCTGATCGTTGACGAGGTCTTTGAAATTGGCGCGCTTCGCTGTTCCTGGCTGTTCGACAACTTCAGTCGCCCTTTCGCGTCAGGGGTTCATCGCGGGGCGGTGTTGTTGACTCGTTGTGCCCATCTGCTCCCAGCTCTGCAGATAAAAGTTCTGCCGGGTCTTCGAAATCTCCGTCCTCAAGCTTGAGCAGGCGCGCAGCGATGTCCCTCGCGATCGCCTCATGGGTGCCGGGAACGATTACATCATGTCTCATATCCTCCGACGCGGTGTCCCGCTCAAAGGCCAGCAGATAGCGAACCGCCTGCAGTCGTCTAATGACCGGAAGTTCTGGATCACTCTCCTGCAGTCCTTCGATTTTGACTCGCGCGATTTTTGTACGCTCCCGATATGGGACCGACAATCTCAACGCGTCGTCCTCAGAAATCGTATGTCGCTCCAGCATTCCTTCGATTTCATTCAGAGCCAGAGTGGATACGCGCAGTTCGGCACGCGCTCGATCGTAGTTGCGGGACGGGCCCAATCCACGCACGATACCCAACGCGCGCAGGAGTGGAGCCATCGTCAGCCCCTGGAACATGATCGACGTGAGGACGACGCCAAGCGTCATCGTTACGAGCTGCTCCCGGTGAGGCAGATCGCGCGGCAAGCCAAGCACCAGCACGATGGAAAGGGCGCCTCTCATGCCTCCCCAGCCAATAACGGTGGTCCATCCTGCAGGCACACGTTCAGGAGTGCGCTTGAGAAGAAAAGCGACAGCAAAGACGACACCAAACCGTGCGATGGTAACCGCTGTAAATGCGCCAACGATTTCTGCCCAGTATCCGGCGAGTGCGCCGATGGAAATATCAAACCCAATCAACAGGAACACGATCGAGTTGAGCGCAAAGGCGACGTATTCCCAGAAAGACTCAACCGAAAGTCGTGTGGTTGGAGACATTCCATATCGTCTTCCGTAGTTGCCGCAAACGAGACCGGCAGCAACGGTGGCGATAACGCCGGAGAGGTGATATTGCTCTGCGGCTACAAATGACCCGTAGGCGGCGATAACAGTGAGTGTGATCTCAATTGTTGGTTCATCGACACGTTTGGTAACCTGAGACGCTGCGGCTCCTATTGCGACACCGATCAGCGCTCCGCCCACGGTTGTACGGAGGAAGCTCAGAACGAGAGAGCTGGCGGTGGGGTTTTCGCCGGTAACGTACGCAAGGATGAGTGTGAAGAATACGATGGCAGTGCCATCGTTGAGCAGACTCTCGCCCTCGACCAGTATGGAAAGTCTCCGCGGCACTCGCAATGTTCGGAAGAGCGCGACGACCGCGATGGGATCGGTGGCGGCGATGAGTGCGCCGAAGACGAGTCCGAATGCGAGTGTGAACGTCGGATCGACATCGAGGCCCGTCATCACCGTGGTAGTAAGCACCGCAGTCAGTGCGATGGCAGCGATTACTCCCGGTACGGCAAGCGAAAAGATGGTTCGTGCGTTTTGACGTACGCTATCGAAGTGCAGGTGAAATGCAGCCTCAAAAAGAAGACCGGGCAGAAAAACTGCGAAGAGGAGTTCTTTGGTTAGATGGGGTGCTTCTATGATGTTGAGCGCGCCGAAGCCGAGGCCCGCCACCACGAGTGCTACGGTGTATGGGGCCTGAATTCGCCGGACCGCGAGTGCGACTGCGGTGGCGACGCAGAAGAGAATTATGAAGGCGCTTTCGAATGCCATGTGAACAGAATCTAATCGTGGGATTGGAGCGTGAATACGTTAGCCAGCAGAAGTACGACCGGCCCATGCCATACAGATGGAGAGCGATGCGCGAAACATTGTTTGCTCTCGCAGCATTCGAATTGCGGCGTCTGCAGCACAACATAAAATTCAGTTCCGAGATTGCTTTCGAACGTCTCCACGCATGTGCGCCGGCCGCGACAATCGCTCCACCAAGGCGAGCCCGTAGTCGACCACCACCGCCAGCATCGCCGCGGGAATCGCGCCCGACAAAACCAGGCGTGAATCCGCAAGGCCGAGCCCCGTAACAATCGGCTCTCCAAGGCCGCCGGCGCCAATGAAAGCAGCCAGCGTCGCCGCACCAACCGTGATCACCGCCGCGACACGAATGCCCGACAGCACCAAAGGTGTCGCCAAGGGAAATTGCACCCACCACAACCGTTGCCATGCGGTTGTTCCTAACGCTTCACTCGCTGCAACCGCATCAGGTTCGGCTGCAGATACTCCGCTGTACGTCGCACGAACTATCGGGAAGAGTGCGTATATCCAGAGTGCGACGAGGGCCGGAACAGTTCCTATTCCCAGTAGTGGTATCATGAACGCGAGCATCGCAATCGAGGGAATCGTCTGCAACACGCCCAGGAGTTGCATTGCAACGCCGGCGACTGCGGGCGTTCGTGTAAGCAATACTCCCAGCGGTACCGCCACTATTATCGCCGCACCAAGAGCAATCAGCACGAGTAGAGCGTGCTCCCGCGCAAGTCGAAGAGTTTCCATGCGTCTAGCCCAGAAGAAAGCAAAGAATCCACTGTCAGCAGTTCCTTCCCGCGACTCGCTGGTTACCGCAAGGTCACCTAATCCCATCGAGCGCAGCCCGTCGCGCGCGACAGCAGCAATGGCTTCTCCGTCTACCTCGATCCGACGATTCCATTCGCGTACATCCCCGACACTCATTCGCCCACTCATTTTCGCCAGCGTTGCAATAACTTCCGGTCTCTGCTGCACTACATATGGAGACACCAGCGCCGCTGCCTCGTAAGGCGGAAAAAAGGCGCGATCATCTTCGAGAGTTACCAGGTCGAATTTCGCCAGCAACCCGTCGGTGCTATATCCGTCGATTACGTCCACTGCTCCAGCGGCAAGCGCCTGATACTTCACGGCCGGTGCCAGCGGGCTCACCTCCCTGAGCTTGAGCCCATACTCGACGGCAAGACCTTTGTAACCGTCCGGTCGACCGATGAAGTCGTTCGTGAACCCGGCCCGCAGGCCGGCCCCCGCCCGCGACAGATCGGAGAGCGTCCGCAACTTCAAGCTATCCGACGTCGCACGTCTCACCGCAATCGCATAGCCATTCTGAAAACCGAGGGGCGGAAGCCAACGAACGCCGTAAAGAGTTTCGAACCGCTCCGCCACCCGCGCAAACGCGCGCGCGGGATTGGAACGCATGGCTGCATTTGCCGAATCTTTCAATACCGCGACCAGCCCGGTGCCGGTGTATTCGGGATATACATCGATCGCACTAGCCCTGATTGCCCTGAACGCTACTTCGGTAGCGCCAAGTCCGGGGCGCCGCTCCACACTCACACCCTCTGCCTCCAGTAGCTGCGCAAACATCTCGGCCAGCAAATACGACTCACCGAATGGTTTGCTGGCGATAACGATCGGCTTTGCGTTCTCTGCGGCTGATGGTCGCGTTGTGTTGGCCGTCGTGGGAGCAGACTGGCCTTGAAGCTGCTCGGCGGATGAGGAGATAAGGACAGGCAACGCAGCGAACAGGATCGTTCTCTTCAAAATCGAAATAGGTTGCCTCACTGACGTGTCAGAACCTGCGCGGCGTGCATTGCCTGCGCGATCAGTTTCTCGACGTATGTCGTGACCGGATTGTCCCGCAGTTCGGCCAAATTGCCGGTCTGCTCGATCTTTCCACACCGCATCACAGCGATGCTGTCGCCCAAACGCGCGGCTTCGGCTATGTCATGAGTTATAAGCATGGCCGTGAATCCAAGCTTCGCGCGCACGCCCTCGAACGCATCCTGAACTTCATTTCGTGAAATGGCATCCAGCGCGCCAAATGGCTCATCCAGGAGCAGAACCTTTTGACTCGCCGCGAGCGCGCGGGCCACTGCCGCGCGCTGACGTTGTCCGCCGGAGAGCTGATCCGGAAAGCGGTTGCCGAACGAGGCCGGCGGAAGACCAAGCAAGTCAAGCGCCTCGCGCGCTGCCCCGAGCGGATCGACATGATTCGTAAGGCGCGGAACGAGCGCCACATTTCGCTCAATTGTCCAGTGAGGCATCAACCCGCCATTCTGCGGTACATAGCCGATATGTCGCCGAAGCTCTACGGCAGATTGCGCTTGCACCGGCCGCCCCGCGACGGAGACCACTCCCGAAGCGGGCTCGACGAGACGGTTGAAACAACGCAATAGAGTCGTCTTTCCGGAACCGCTCTCTCCTACGACGGCCAGAAGCTCGCCGGAGCCAACAGACACAGTCACCCCGTCGAGCGCAATCGTGCTCCCGAAACTCTGACGGACGTCTTTTGCCTCCATGGCAATCGGCACGGCATGATGGTTGAAGGGAATATACGATTGATACGGGAACCTACCGATCCCAAACTGCTTAAGTGTAGTAACACAGAGCGACACCCAGACTAGAACCTGACGGGAATTTTGATGAACTCCGGAACACTACAAATAGAAAGGTCCACCGCGCCGCCCACTTTGGCAGAGCGCTTCAGAGCAGTTCGAAATGCCACCACCAGGCTATGCTCTCCCTTGGAAACAGAGGATTTTGTCGTCTCGAGCATGAGCGATGTGAGCCCCACGAAATGGCACCTGGCGCACACCAGCTGGTTTTTTGAAACGTTTCTCCTGGCACCTCATATGCCGTCGTACGTGACGCCAAATCCGCGTTACGCCTTTCTTTTCAACTCCTACTACATACAGGCAGGAGAACGGCACTGTCGGGCTCAGAGAGGGCTCGTAACGCGTCCAACAGTGACTCAGGTGTTCGAATATCGAAAGTGGGTAGACGATGCGGTGATGCAGCTGTGCGATCAGATTGGAGACGACCCGGCACACCCAGCCTGGGAGATCATCGAACTTGGTATCCATCATGAGCAACAGCACCAGGAGCTGCTGGTAACCGATATCAAGCATGTTTTCTGGACCAATCCACTTCGCCCCGCTTACCGCGCACAGAGCCAGTCGCGCCCCACGGAAGTCGCTCAGAACTGGCACAACATCCGGGAAGGCGTGCGAACAATTGGCAACGATGATTCCGGCTTTTCCTTCGACAACGAGAGGCCAGCACACAAACAGTACGTCAACTCATTTGCTCTCGCGCACAGGCTCGTCACCAACTCCGAGTTTGCCGAGTTCATTGCCGATGGTGGATACCGAAAGCCCGCACTCTGGTTGGATCGCGGTTGGAGCGCGATACAGGAATTCTCGTGGAAGGCACCTTTGTACTGGGAGCAAATCGGCAATGAGTGGCAGGAATTCACTCTATCTGGCATGGATTCGCTAATCGAGCATGCTCCGGTTACGCACGTGAGCTACTACGAAGCCGACGCGTTTGCCCGCTGGGCGGGTTACAGATTGCCTACGGAAGCGGAGTGGGAAACGGTGGCGCGTGAATTTCCCGTTTCAGGAAGGTTCGTCGAGAACGAAGCATTTCATCCACTTGCCGACGACACCACACGCATGCAGCAGCTTTATGGTGACACCTGGCAGTGGACGGCAAGCGCATACCTTGCATACCCTGGCTTCAAAGCGGCCGCAGGCGCAATTGGCGAATACAACGGGAAGTGGATGAGCGATCAGTGGATTCTCAGAGGCGCTTCGTGCGCCACTCCCATGGTCCACGCGAGACTGACGTATCGCAACTTTTTCCCAAGCGACGTGCGCTGGCAGTTCACTGGCATTCGCCTGGCGTCCGATTCATGACATCGTCGCCTCTTCAACGTGTCGCCGACTACTGCGGCCGAAAATCCTCCACGATCTCTCCTTCGCTGCGCACAACTGTACTTGGCGGCCTCTTCAATCGGCCCCGCACACTTCCACCTGCACTTTTTTACGATGCCACGGGTGCAGCACTGTTTGAGAAAATCAGCGACTTGCCGGAGTATTATCCCACACGCACAGAGTGTTCGATACTCGAACAGCACGCCGGCGATCTCGCCCGCCACGCCGGTGCTAACGTCGCGCTGATTGAATACGGAAGCGGTGAAGGCGTGAAAGTTCAGTTTCTGCTTGATCACCTCGAAGCGCCGGTGGCCTACATCCCCGTAGACGTATCATGCGAGCAGCTGAACGAGGTCGCCCGCAAGCGTTCTGCGCAATTTCCTGATCTTCAGGTACTCCCGGTTTGCGCCGACTACACTCGCCCATTCGAGTTGCCGGGGCTGCCACCAAGAACGAGGCGCGTGGCGTTTTTTCCCGGTTCTACCATCGGAAATTTTCATCCCACCGAGGCGAGCGCATTTCTTCATCGCATTCGTCATGCAACAGGAACAGACGGGGGCTTGATTTTAGGTGTCGACCGACGAAAGGATGAGCGCGTTCTACACGCGGCCTACAACGACAGCGCTGGCGTAACCGCCCAGTTCAATCTCAATGCCTTATCACATCTAAATCACCAACTCGGCGCAAACTTCAATCTCGATAACTTCCGACATGTAGCGTTCTTCAATGACGAAGCAAGCAGAATCGAGATGCACCTCGAGTCGGTGGTCGATCAGCAGGTGATCGTGGACGGCAACGAAATCAGTTTCGAAGCGGGAGAGACCATTCACACCGAGAGTTCGTACAAGTACGACGAACAGAGACTGGTCGCCCTCGTGGAGGGAAGCGGCTTCTGTATCGAGGAGCTTTATACCGACGAAAGAGAGTGGTTCTGGGTGGCATGGCTAAGACCCTGCTGAAGTGAGCGACAGAGCGATATCAGCCGATCGGTATTTGCCGATTGCGCAAAACCCTGGAGAAATCTTGAAAGCAATATGGAATGGCGAGACCATCGCCGAGAGCAACGACACCGTAGTGGTCGAAGGAAATCACTATTTCCCGGCATCTTCGCTGCAGAGTGAGTTTGTCGCTGACAGTCAAACGAAAAGCACGTGTCCGTGGAAGGGCACTGCCTCGTATTACACTCTCACAGTAAATGGCGAAAAGAATCCGGACGCCGTCTGGTATTATCCGTCTCCCAAGCAGGGCGCCGAACAGGTTGCCGACCGAGTGGCATTCTGGAAAGGCGTGAAAGTTACAGAATAGCTTATACGACTGTTCTCACAGGCTTACTCCACCTTCCTTCCACAACCGGAAGCCGCCGTCGAATGCATTGTCGTTGTTGCCCCGTCGCGAAGCTTCGGGCAGCTTCTTGAGCTTTCCGACATTGCCGCCACCGATCACGACGTACTCCACCTGCAGGGCTGCTTTGAGCCTCTCGACGACGTCGAATACTCGACGACGCCATTTTTTCTCGCCGTGCTTATCGAGCCCGCTCTGACCAACATAATATTCGAATGTCCTTCCTTTCTTGCGATACGGAAGGTGGGCCAGTTCGAGCGGTTGTGCCACATTCTCCACCACCAGCGCCGATCCAAGCCCCGTGCCAAGGCCGAGGAATAGCATCTTTCCGCCCTGGTAGCTCCCGACTGCCTGAAGGAGCGCATCGTTCACCACCTTCACAGGTTTTCCCAGCGCTTCTGCAAAATCGAAATCTTTCCAACCCGTACCAAGATTGACTGGTTCCTTTGAAGGCCGATTGTTTACGACGGGCCCAGGAAACCCGATGGTGATCGCGTGGTAATCCCAGTCGGCGGTCAGCGTTCTCACAGCGTCGACAGCTTGAGCGGGAGTAAATTCGGGCCCGGAATCAACTTTGCGGCGCTCCTCTTTTCCGCTCGCAAGCACCTTGAGATGTGAACCGCCTATATCTACGGTGAGAATTGGAGTATTCGTTCGCTCGTCTGACATCATTTGTCTGTAGAGGTGAATTTGGATTACCACTCGCGTTGCACGACACTAAAAGCGTCTGTCCACGACGGAATATGACGATTGGGGAAAACGCCAACGAAGGGCTAACCGACCACGCAACGCTCGACAGCGTGCAACGTGCAGCGTTTGGATACTTCCTGCGGGAGGTCAATCCCGGAAACGGTTTGGTCGCCGATACGTCACGTGCAGGATCTCCTGCCAGCATCGCGGTATGCGGATTTGCCATGTCGTGCTATCCGGTTGCCGTCGAGCGGGGCTGGATGACGCGAGCGGATGCGGTGGCCTACACACTTGCGCTTTTGCGATTTTTGCGCGACAGCGACCAGAGTGGAGCCGCGGGCGCAACCGGATTCAAGGGCTTCTACTTCCACTTTCTAAACATGCAAAGTGGGAAGCGGGAATGGAAATCCGAACTTTCACTCATCGACACAGCACTTCTAATAGCGGGTGCATTGACTGCCGCAGCCTACTTTACCCACGATACGGCGGGTGAAAATGAGCTTCGCGAGCTCACGGAGATGCTGTATCTGCGCATGGATTGGCGGTGGGCGCAGGATGGCGGCGTTACGATCACGCATGGATGGAAGCCGGAGAGCGGGTTCCTGAATTATGGATGGGAAGGTTACAGCGAGGCGATTCTGCTGTACGTGCTAGCCGCCGGTTCGCCCAGCTTCCCTACCGTCGGCGATTGCTATAGTGCGTGGACCCGGACGTATCAGTGGGAGAACATCTACGGCCACGACGTCCTGTATGCGGGTCCGTTGTTTGTGCATCAGTTTTCGCATGCGTGGATCGACTTTCGCGCCATCCGCGATCGTTTCATGCGCGGGAAGAAAAGTGACTATTTCGAGAATAGCCGCCGAACAGTGCTTGTTCACAAGGAGTACGCCGAGCGAAATCCGGGCAGATTCGACGGTTATGATGACAACATGTGGGGCCTGACTGCCTGCGACGGCCCAAACGACTCCATGGCGGACGTCCCGAGTCACTCGCAGCGACTGTATGGCTATGCGGCTCGCGGCGTCCCATACGGCCCGGACGACGGCACGGTTGGAGGGTGGTCCGCACTTGCATCACTTCCCTTTGCTCCGGACGAGGCACTTTGCGCCGCTCGAGCAATGCTGGCGAGATTTCCGGAGATGATGTCTAACGATATGTACACGAGCAGCCTTAACCCCTCGCTTGCACAGCCCGGTGGACAATCATGGGTCTCGCTCGGCCACTTCGGGCTCGATCAGGGAATTGTCGTCATGATGATCGAGAACTACCGCACACAGCTGATCTGGAAGCTCATGAAAAAGTGCAGCTACGTGAGGCGAGGCCTCAAGGTGACCGGTTTTCAGGGAGGCTGGCTGTGAGCATCGGACACATCACCGACGCTCCTTACGATCGGTTCGAGCGCGAACGTCTGGCCAACGTCCACCCCGAGAGCTGGCGTAATCCTGCTCCGGCGTCCAAGTACGGCCTGTTGATAGTTGGCGCGGGTACGGCGGGCCTTGTGGCTGCGCACGGTGCCTCCGCGCTTGGTGCCAGAGTAGCGCTCATCGAACGCCAGCTGCTGGGCGGTGATTGCCTCAACGTTGGTTGCGTACCCTCCAAGGCTATCATACGTACATCGAGACTTTACGCGGATATGCGCAATGCCGCAAAGTACGGAGCAAAAACTCCTGACCATATCGAAGTCGATTTTCCCGCCTTGATGGAACGAATGCGGGGTATACGGGCACGTATCAGTCGAGTCGATTCGGTGAAGAGACTGGCTTCCGCTGGCGTGGACGTATTCTTCGGGAACGCCAGATTTTCAAGCGAGTGTACGGTCGACATAGATGGCACAGAGCTTCGTTTTACGAAGGCCCTCATCGCCACTGGTTCAAGACCGGATACCAGCACGATTCCCGGCCTGGCGGAAGCAGGATTTCTCACCAACGAGAGTGTCTTCGACCTCACCACGCTGCCAGAGCGGCTGATGGTTATCGGAGGTGGACCACTCGGCTGCGAACTCGCGCAGGCTTTCTGTCGTTTCGGTTCAAAAACGACGATTGTGCAGGAGTGGCCCATGTTTCTCCCCAGGGAGGAACGGGATGCTGCGCAGATGCTCTCGAATTCGTTTGCACGTGACGGAATCGAAGTGCGTCTCAATACAACGGCCGTGCGCGTGGAGGCCGGCGACGGCGGGAAGACCGTTCACCTGGTCAGCGACGACTATAGCAGTTCGGTCACAGTCGATGCGATTCTCTCCGGAACTGGACGTGTTCCAAACGTGGAAGACATCGGACTGGAAGAAGCCGGCGTCGAGTTTGACATGCAAACCGGTGTGCGGGTGGATGATTACTTACGCACCACAAACAAGCGGATTTTCGCTGCGGGCGATGTCTGCCTCGAACATAAATACACTCACACCGCCGACGCGTCGGCCCGCATCGTGGTTCAGAATGCGCTGTTGCGTGGGCGACGCAGATACAGTCGCCTGACCATTCCGTGGTGCACGTACACCGACCCGGAGATTGCACATGTCGGCATGTATGTGCGCGAGGCACGCAAACGTGATATTCCGGTCAAGACGTTTACAATTCCGATGCATGAGGTTGATCGCGCTATCGTGGACGGGGAGGAAGACGGCTTCGTAAAGATCCACGTGAAAGATGGCACAGATAAGATTCTTGGCGCGACAATCGTAGCCCGGCACGCCGGCGATATGATCAACGAGATAAGCCTGGCCATGGTGGCGGGCACGGGCCTTAGCAGTATCAGTCGGGTAATTCACGCGTACCCGACCCAGGCGGATGGCATTCGCAAGGCGGCACATGCCTACAACCTTACGTATTTCACGCCACGAATTCGAGCTTTGGTGAGCCGGTGGGTGTCATGGATGAATTGAGCGCCAGGAAGTAGCTTCTCAACAAAGTCGGCTCAAGCAAGCCCGGCTTTACCAGCGGCGCGGAGTATGCAAAGGGGTTTCACAACTTCAGGCGAGCTCTGCGCCGAAGACTGGTCCACCATCATTCAAGAGGAATTTATTATGCTCATGACGATTGCCATCATCCTCATAGTGCTCTGGCTGCTTGGTATGGTGAGCGCATACACGATGGGTGGATTTATTCACGTATTGCTGGTAATCGCGGTTATTGTGATCATCGTACGCGTAATTCAGGGTCGGAAGCCTCTTTGAGCGAATGTCTCGCGAATGGGGGGCGAATCACGACCATCGCGCAATGAATTTTTGGGTAGGGGTTGCACCTTGGTCGGTTGGTAATGAGTTCAAGAGCAGAACGTTCGAGAGCAGAAGCATCAGATGAGCTGCTGGTCGGCCCCATCAGAGGAGAACTCCTTGGGGCCGATCATCTCGCTTCGCGCGCCCGCGCGGTGGCGCGAGGTCAGAAACTTGTTGCGGGGCGGCTGCCACTGCGCCCCGCACTACTTCTGGCGCGACTGTCCGAAACCCGTCGCATTCTTACGGATGCGCGCACGCGCTTGATAGCTGCGGCTGCGGCCGATCTCGATGCCGGCCCGGCGGCAGAGTGGTTGCTGGACAATTATCACGTTGTGCAGGAACATCTACAGGAAGTGCGCGCAAGTCTTCCGGGCGGCTATTATCGCGAACTCCCTGAGCTCGCGAGTGGGGGTCTCACCGGATACCCACGTGTTTACGAGATCGCGATATCGCTTATCTCGCACACGGAAGCGCGTGTCGATCTCGACAACGTCGATCTCTTCGTCGAATCGTTTCAGAGCGTAACACCTCTTTCGGTGGGGGAGCTCTGGGCCATGCCGGCAATGCTCCGCATTGGATTGATCGAGAGTGTGCGCAGAATGACACTCCGCACCATGCAGCGGCTCGACGAGATTCAGCTTGCCGGCGAGTGGGCAGCACGGATCCTCTCGGCGAATGATCGAGGTGGCGCCGAGTTGCGCGCCGCGCTCAAGGATTTCTCCGAGGCTGACCACAGCCTCACTCCCAACTTCGTCTCACGTTTTCTACAGTCCCTGCGCCAGGCGGAGGGAAGTTCACCCCCGCTGGTCTGGCTTGAGCAGTGGATGCGGGATGCCGGGGTGAGTCCGGAAAGTGCGGTCGCCCACTCTACGCACCGACTCGCGCTGACGCAGATAATGATGGCCAACAGCATCACCAGTCTGCGCGACATCGGAAGGCGCGACTGGCGTCTGTTTGTCGAAAACCAAAGCGTAATGGAGGCGGTACTCCGGAAGGATCCGTCGGGATTCTATCCGCTGATGACCTTCGCCACTCGTGACAGATATCGTCACGTGATCGAGCGCATCTGCAAGCGCACCAGTCACCGTGAAGCCTCAGTCGCATCCTGGGCTGTTGATCTGGCGCGCAAGAGCCTTGAGGCATCAGGAAGCACTTCGGACCCGCGCTGGGCTCACGTCGGCTACTACCTCGTGGACGACGGATTGCCCGAGCTCGAACGAATGGCGAACTACAAGCCGACGGTTGGCGAGCGTATCGAGC
>JBBSTN010000018.1:0-21063 GCA_038235845.1 Gemmatimonadales bacterium
AGGCCTTCGCCACCAGCGGCTCCCGCAACGAGGCCGGCGATGTCCACGAACTGAACCACTGCCGGCAACACGCGCTTCGGCTGCACAATCTCCGCCAGTTTACCAAGTCTGGCGTCCGGCACTTCGACCATACCGATATTCGGTTCGACCGTGCAGAACGGATAATTCGCAGCCTCCGCCCGCGCAGCAGTGAGGGCGTTGAAAAGCGTGGATTTACCAACGTTTGGAAGTCCTACGATACCTAGGCGAAGCATGAACCTGATGAATGAGACAAAGACAGAAGCCGTTTCAGATTTGGACCAGCAATGGAATGTAGCTGACAGCGTCGAATTGATGACAGGATTTGCCGGTCTGTCGCATATCGTGGGGCATGCAGGATTTCACAAACCTTCGTATCTGGCGGCGCGCGAGAGATTTAGGCGAGCGGCTCCGCGTCGAGCCTATCACCCGCACCACCCGGCGCAACGCCGATGTCGCCGCGCGTCTGTTAAAGGCCTCCTCGGCTGTAGAGATACATATTGCCGACGGCGCCGCTCAGAGCGATCGTGCGCAATTCGCGCGGAGTCTTGGCGCAGCGCTCGGATGCGTCAGCGACGCGTTGCGACTCCTTGGCATGGCTGCCCGCGACGGGCAGCTGAGTGCTGAGCGTTACCTAATGCTCGACATCGAACTGCAGGAGCTGAGACGAATGATTCTGGTGTTCCGCATACGGGTTATTGCGCAAGCAAAAGCGCCTCTCGGAGTCCGGGCTTCGCAAGTGAACGCTCCCACAGCGAGTGCCACGCCTGTGGTCCATCTCCGCTACGAGGGCCGCCCGGATACGTGAACCGTCAGGCGATTGGTTCGCCGATCGGCTCGATATTTTCGCCACCACCATGTGTGATCTTGTTGACTCGCGTGCTCACGCGCCACGAGCGCATGTAGCCATCGAAAGGCCTGATCAGCGCCTGGGCCTTGTCCGGGCTGGTGTGGCCGTCCAGCCAGATGTCATAGTCGGCGGGTTTGATAATCAGGGGCATTCGGGCGTGAATGGGTGCCATCACGGCATTTGGCTCGGTGGTGATTATTGCACAGGTAGTCAGCGATTCCGCCCCGGGGTCAGCTGTTGACGTCCAACTTTCCCACACTGCCCCGAAGGCGAAAGGTTCTCCGTCTTCCAATGCAATGCACCAGGGTTGCTTCACCTTTTTTCCTTCTACCGCCTGCCATTCATAGAAAAACTCCGCCGGAAGGAGGGAACGCCGCGCTCCAAAAGCAGCACGGAAGCTCGGCTTCGATGCCACTGCGTCTCCCCTCGCGTTGCACATCCGGGCACCGACCGAGGAGTCTCGGGCCCACGACGGCACCAGGCCCCACTTTGCTGTGAGCGCCCGTCGGCCGTTTCCCTGCCCGGTAACCATCGGCACCCACTGCATGGGGCCAATGTTGAAGCGAGGCACCGATTCCGGGAGAGTTACTCCGAGTTTGAGTTCGCCGAGTCTCGTGGGATTTCCAAAACCGTATCTACCGCACATGACATTGAGGATGACAGGATAACGATTCTTCGCAAGCCTTGCTCTTGTTGCGGCTTTAGACAATCTTTCAAGGCTATTTACAGCCCGTGAAACAATTTCCTGGGCACCCTCCTCCTGCGGACCGGCACTGCGGGGGGCATCTCAGTCCAAAGGGAGGATTGCCGAGTGGCAAAACTGAAGATACGTCGCAACCCGACGCGGCGGTACGAAGTCGTATACATATTTGATACGGCGCTCGAAGACGCGGTCATCGCCGAGAAGCTGGAAAAGATCCAGTCGCTTCTGGCGCTTGGAGAGCCGGCGGAGATTGAACATTGGGGAAGGCGAGAGCTGGCCTACAAGATTGGCCGACATGAAAACGGCTATTACATCATCAGCCGATTCGTTACCGACCCGAAAACCCTTCCCGAATTCGAGCGTGCGCTCAAGCTGGAAGACGCAGTGATTCGTCACCTTATAACGCTCTATGAGCACGAGCTCGGTGCACCGGAGCTGAGCGACGAAGAGATGGCGCTGCGCCGTCGCAGCGATGATGATGATGATGACGACGACGAGGAATAGCTAATGGCCCGACAGAAAAAACCCTGCCCGATTACTGAAGCCGGCATCCGTTACGTCGACTACAAGGACGACCGCCTTCTAGCCCGATTCATTACCGATTACGGCAAGATTTTGCCGAGCCGTCTCAGTGGGGTCGACGCACGTCATCAACGGCAACTTTCGCGTGCGATCAAGCGCGCCCGGTTCCTTGCGTTGCTACCGTATGTGAAGGGACAGACGGGCTGACCATGCAGGATGCAGTCGCGCCGGAAACGTCCGCGACTGCACCGCAGGAGCGTGGATGGCGTTGGTTCGTGTTTTCGCTGGTTCTGATGGTGGTGATTACTGCAGCACCGGAGTGGCCATCGGCTTTGTCGCTTGCAGCCGGCGTTGTCCGTCTTCTTCTGCCAGTGGAGCAGTTTGCCCTGCTGGTGCTCATCGCCATTGCGTCATGCGCATGCGTTGGATGGTGGGCAGGGGGGCGTGGATTTCTCGCGCTGCTCTGGCTGGCTGTGGCAGTCTGGGTGGTGTGGCAGATTCCGCTGCCACAGCAGGGCTATGGAAGTTTTGTCCGAGGCTGGTCGGTAACGATGGGTGCTTCCTTTGGACTCGTCTGTCTCGGAACGAGGGCGCGACCGTTTCTCGGTCGTGCGCTCTCGGCGGTGGCGCTTACGGCGGTTGTAACTGCTGTGGGGATTTCCGGGAGGACAGGCTCTGCGGCGGGCGGTGGGTCAGGGACAGGATATGCTGTGGCCAGCGCGATGCTGAGTACGGAGTATCAACAGCGTCTTAATGAGTCGTTGCGCTCGTGGCGGGAACGTACGAATTCTGACGGGTGGCAGACGTTCGTGCGTCGGATGCCGGACGCCGCCGCTCGGGCCGATAATATGGCAGATTTTCTTTCCGGTGCCGGTGAGTACCGGGGCGCCAGTGGAGCTGGCTGGCTACTTGTGCTCGCACCGGCATTGCTAGGTATCGAGAGTCTGCTGGCTCTGGCGCTGGGTTGGGCTGCCTATCATCGATTGTCGCGGGTGCGAATCGGCCCGCCGCTCTCCGAGCTTCGTCTGGTAAGATTCAACGATCAGCTCATCTGGGGACTGGTGGTGGGTGGCATCATGCTCCTCATGCCTACACTGGCTGACTGGCGAGCCTTTGGCGCCAACCTCATGTTATTCTTCGGATCGCTTTACTCGCTCCGAGGCGCAGGTGTGCTTCGCTGGCTGATTCCCAGCCGTCTCATTGCAGTTGGAGTGGTACTGGTGGTGCTTATGATACCTCTGCTTGGGGTGGTGTGGCTTCTGCTCGCTGCGCTGGCGGTCACATTTGCACTTGGTCTTGGAGATACCTGGCGAGACTTTCGCGCCAGCGCAGAAATACACCGGCCGTCGTCGACAAGCTGATCGACCGCCGAAAGGTCATTCACAAACGAAATTTGGAGTTCAGATGGAAGTCATCTTACGCAACGCTATCGACAAGCTCGGCCATCCTGGGGATGTCGTCACGGTCTCTGCAGGCTATGCCCGAAACTACCTTGTTCCTCGTGGATTCGCCTATCCCGCCACCGAGGGTAACAAGAAGCGTATTGCGCAGGAAAAGAACCGTCTTGAAGCGGCAGAAACCGAGCGTCGCGAAGCCGCAGAAACGATCGCCGAGCGTCTGGGTGAGGTATCGCTCACTTTCGCGGCGCGCGTAGGTGACGAGGGCAAGTTGTTCGGATCGGTAACAACATCGGACATCGCCCACCAGCTCGAGGCACAGGGATTCAAGGTCGAGAAGCGTCAGATCGAACTGAACGAGCCCATCAAGGCACTCGGCGTCTATCGTGTGGGAGTAAGACTGCACGCTGACGTGAAGCCTGAGATCAAGGTCTGGATCATCAAGCAGTAGTCGTTTAAGCCGTTGCATTGCAACGATTACGAATATTTTTTTCTTTAGGGAGAAAGCCGTTGCTATCCTGCAGCGGTTTTCTTGTTGGATGCAGAGAAGCTTCTTGACTTGAACATCCGTTCACCCAATTGACGCTCCTTGGCGGCCGGGACTCTCGGTGATACTGAACCGAGCATCGTCGCGCACGAGGCTTACCGAGAGATGGCTGCAGCGTGCTCAGGCGTGCCAAAAGTCCCGGTCTTCGGCAAGCCGGACGAGGCGAGGATGTCCACGTCTTATGTCGAATGCCAGAATCTGAAAGGCGAGCGTCGATGCGTTGCTCACCCGCACGGATTGCGGCACTGCTCGTACTGGCAGGGCCGCACCAACGACTGATTCTGGTCCCTCGTCAAAGAAATCGAAGAGGTCTCCGAGAGTAGGTGGCGTCCCCCCGATGATCACTTAACCGTCTTTCCGCCGTGGTGACTCTTAAGGTTCACATTCTCGAGCAGGAAAGCCTTCGGCTGCTTCGCCTCGAGAATGCTGACCCAGTTGAAAAAAGCGTACCCTGCGTCTTGTCCAGGAAGCTCCGTGCACGACCGGTTTGCCTGAAAGGAGGGCAATTCACACTTCAACAGAAAGGGGACATTTTTATCCGTGTCTGACAGAATTTGCTCATCTCCCGAATTAGCACCTCGTTCGCACTATATTTCATCTCATCACTTGTTGCGTAATGGGTTCCAGGTCAAAGTCTGGATCATCAGGAGTAGGCGAAGGAGCAGGCGGCAGAATCCCGTCAGCGATCGGATCGGTCGACTGCAGCCCCTCGCTGACCCGTTGGAAAAAGCGTGAACCCCGGGGGAGGCTCAGGGTAGTTATAGCATGTACCCGGCCGTCGAAGTGCCGGCCCTTCCCAAACTACCCAAATCCCCCCCTTCCCCACTGCATGGCTGTAGACCGATCCGCCAGTCCTGGTAAATCCATTGCCCAGAAGGCTGCGCTCCTCGCGAGTGAGCTTAAAGCCAATGATATCGTCGTCCTCGATCTGCGAGGTGTGACGGATATGACCGACTTCTTTGTTATTGCCAGTGGTACCTCGGACACGCACGTACGTGCGGTTGCCGAACATGTCCAGGCAGGGTTAAAGGAGAGTGGGGTGTCTACCACCATGACGGAAGGCGTTACTCAAGGCAGGTGGGCCCTGCTGGATTACACGGATTGCGTCATACATGTGTTTCATCCGACGCTGCGTCAGTTCTACCAGCTCGAACGGCTGTGGGGCGACGCTGCACGGGTCAATCTGGAGACGGCAATGGGGGGTTCTCGGTGAATTGGAAACGGCTGGCACGCTCTGCATCCTCGGGAGCGTCCCTTTGGATCGGGGCGCTGTCTCTGAGCGTTGGGGCTCTGGCGATTTCTGCCATAAAAGCGCCCGTTGCCGCTCAAGGCTACTTCGGGCAGAATCAGGTACAGTATGACCGCCTGGAATGGCGTGTGATCGAGACCGAACACTTTCTCGTTCACTATTATCCAACCATCGAAGACGTGGCACCCGACGCGGCGAGAATGGCGGAGCGCTCATACGCCCGCCTCTCGCGCTTGATGGCGCACCAGTTTCGCGAAAAGAAACCGATCCTGCTTTTCGGATCTTCCGGCGACTTTGCCCAGAGCAATGTTTTTGGCGACCTTGGCGAGGGCACGGGTGGTGTCACCGATCCTCTGCGTCAGCGCATGGCGGAGTTCTTCACGGGAGACTGGGGAAGTTTCGAGCACGTGCTGCAGCACGAAATGGTGCACGTTTTCCAGTTCGACATATTCTCCCGCGGTCGCGCCGGCAGCGGGTTGCAGAACCTTGCAATGGTCAATCCGCCGCTCTGGTTTATGGAAGGTCTCGCTGAGTATTTTTCCATTGGCGATAAACATCCATGGACAGATGCGTGGGTGCGCGATGCAGTCGTGAACGGGACGCTGCCCAGCATTCAGCAGATGACTGAACGGCCGGACAAGTACTTCCCGTACCGTTACGGCTTGTCGGTGTGGCAGTATGTTGGACAGCGGTGGGGCGATGAGGTAATCGGCGAGATTATGAACGCCGTTCCCAGTCTTGGCATCGACCGCGCATTCCGACGCGAAATCGGTCTTAATACCGATGAACTCAGTGCGGAGTGGAAGCAGGCAATGCAGGCCAAGTTCCTGCCGATCGTTGCCACGCTCGATCGCCCGCGGAGCTTCGCCGAGCCGTTGCTATCGCAGCGCCGCTCCGGGAGCATCGCCAGTCTCTTTGTTGCACCCGCTCTCTCGAATGACGGCAAGCTGATTACCTATATCGCGCTGGGTTCGCTGCTGCGTGGAGAGGTGTTCCCTGACCTCTACCTCGCCAATGCAGAGACCGGCAAGCGTATTGCGAGGCTCGTAAAAACCACCACCAATCCCGATTTCGAACAGCTGCGATTCATCTATTCACAGCCGTCGTTTTCTCCAGACGGAAAAACTCTAGCGTTCACCGGGCAGCGTGGCGGCCGCGACGTTCTCTATTTGCTCGACGTCAAGTCGCGAAAAGTCGTCAAACGAATGGACTTCCAGCTTGATCAGATTCTGAGTCCGAGCTTTTCACCCGATGGCCGCAACATTGTTTTCAGCGGAATGAAGCACGGTTTGAGCGATCTTTACATTGCATCGCTCGACTCGAGTGGCCTCAAGCAAATTACGCGCGATCAGTACGGCGACCTTCAGCCGCAATGGTCTCCGGACGGGAAATCGATTGCCTTTGCCAGCGACCGAGGGCCGGATACCGACTTCGAGATCCTCAAGATTGGCAAATGGAAAATTTCCATGTACGACATAGCGACAGGCAATGTCAGCATTTTGCCGGGTCAGGCGAGCGGCACGCTCAATATCAATCCACAGTGGGCACCGGATGGCCAGTCCATCGCTTACATCACTGATCGGACGGGCATCGCAAATCTATTTCTCTTTGATCTCGCCACCCGGGAGCACTACCAGCTCACGAATGTATCGGGAGCGATAACAGCAGTCGCGGAGTACTCGCCGGCAATAACTTGGGCGCGCGGTGGTGATGTGCTGGCCTTCGTTTACTACGAAAAAGGCGAGCACGCGATTTGGAAAGTGAAGAATCCACGCTCGCTCAAGAAAGATCCATATCGCGACCCTGTGACGGTGGCATCTTTGCAAGGCTCACCACTCGGGCTCAGTGCTGTTCCTCAGCCCCCCGTTGCAAGCTCCGACCCGCTCGCACACCTTCCTCGCGGTAACGTGCGGGACACCTCGGCGGCACGCCAGTCGGTCTATCGATCACCTACTGCGGGCGCGCGTATTTCGAGTGAACTGCCCTTGGCAACACTCTCACAGATGGCTGAGCAAGTGAGCGTGCGCACGATGATGGATAGCTTTGATTTCAATCTTCCGGATACTACCCGTTTCACCGACGGCAAGTACAAGGTACGGCTCACACCCGAATACGTCTCACAACCCAGCATCGGATATCAGCAGGGCGGCTACGGGCAGGGTACGTATGGTGGCACAACAATCGTCCTCAGCGACTTGCTCGGCGATCATCGACTAGCACTTTCGGGATCGATCAATGGACAGCTCAGCGATGCAACGGTATTTGTCGGCTACACAAATCTGGGCCGACGTCTTCAATACACGACCGGAATTTTGCAGCAACCCGTGTATTTGTTGTCCAATTCGACTCAGAGTCGCGCACCGGGTGGAACGGCGGGCCAATACATACAAAGCCAGGAAATAAACAGGCTGGTTATAAGACAGGTTTTTGCCGCAGCGCTTTACCCGCTTAATCGGTTTACGCGCTGGGAGCTCGGAGCGAGCTTCAGCAACGTCGATCAGCAGGTGTTTCCGTATACGAGAGAGGTGGATTACGACTTCGGATACGCGACAGGTTATTCGCGTGGGCCGACACGGAACGTGGCCTCGGCGAACAGTGTGTCGCCGTACCTAGCGTTCGTAACCGATAACACGCTCTTCGGATATACGGGGCCCATCTCCGGCAAGCGCGCGCGTTTCCAGGTGTCGCCGAGTGTGGGCACATGGCAGTACACGGACTATACCGCCGACGCTCGCTCGTACATCCCAATTTTGTTCAACTACATCACCTTCGCAACGCGCCTCTCGACGAATGTGGCTGTGGGACGAGATGAATTGCGCTTTCCGAAGTGGCTTGGCAGGCCGGATTTCATCCGTGGATACAACCGGGATGACCTGAGTTCGGTGTCGTGTACCGGGCTTCCCAACGACGACGGTACCAGCTGTAACACCGTCGAGACTATCGGAAGCAGGATCGCATTTGCGAACGCCGAGTTGCGCTTTCCCATTATTCGCAGCTTCGGGCTTAAGCTTCCGATTGGGTTGCCCCCTCTCGATGGCCTTCTCTTCTATGATGCCGGAGTGGCTTGGAGTGCCGGCCAGGAAGTTTCTCTGACTCGAGGCCCCAGCTACGATTTCACCAAGCAGCGAGCGTTGCTCCGTAGCTACGGATTTGGACTGAGACTCAACCTGTTCAACATCGCCATCGTGCGCTGGGATTACGCGATTCCGCAGGACAGGCCAGGCCAGAGAGGATTTGGGACGTGGTTCTTCGGCGCGAGCTATTGACGTCGCGTAATCAAGACACCCGGCGTCGGATCGAGCGGCGCTGGCGATTTCCGGGTTCCTGAGATTTTGTCATCGCTCGAGCGAAAATCGAGTGAAGTTTGCGGCTCCGTTTAAGCGCAAGCCCCTCGCCGCCCACTACCGCGACGGATACCTTACGCCTGTGCGCACGCTAATAGCGTCGGCGCTTCTTCTCCTGGCATGCGGCGGCTCAGACAGTCCTTCCCCCTCGCCTGGAGCTGGCGCCAACTCCGGTGTCAAGGGTGGACCTGACCACGTCGTTCTGCGCGCTTCGCGCGGGGGCGGGGTTATTTCTGCATATCAGTATCCGGGGCTCGACTCGGTTCTGTGGAAGTCCGGCTCGCGTGTTCCTGCTCTCGACCGGGTACTCGCATTTGGCGCCGAGGACGGCTATCTGGCCGCGGTCGACAGTTCCGGTGCGGGCGTGCGAGTCGATTTGCGAGCTGGTTCGGTGTCCCGGCTTTCCGGAAAAGACGTCTCCTCGATGTCGTCGGCAGATGGTAGCGACATTTTTATTCTGTCAACGGCCGGCGAGATAACGCGACAGGCCCCGAACGGTGGTGACTGGAGCTTCTCTCCAGAATTGCCCGTTGACGCAATTTTTGCTCAGCGCGATGGATCGCTGATTGCTGCGGGCGCGCGCAGCAACCGCATTATGATGTGGCGCGTACGTCCACCGGGACAGGAGATCGTGGATACCCTCACGCTCGACCTGGGGGGAGCCGATAGTTCGCTGGCCCGGGCCATGGCTACCACAGCGGGCATGATCGGCGACCGCGTTTATTTTGGCGGGAATACCTCAGTGGTGGAGATCCGAGCTCGAGATCTCGTTCCGGTATTGCAGGTGAAGGTCGGGTCGCCGATCGCTGCTATCGCCGCCACACCCAGTGGAGACCGTCTCTTTGTCGCCCCATTGGGACAATCCAGCCTTCGCGTTGTCGACCGCTTTCAGGAGGGTGTCACTGGCGATATAAAGCTTCCGGCGGCGGCGACCGGTTTACGCATGGATCCGCTTGGGCGGCTGCTGCTGGTCCGTGGTTCCGGCGACATCGTGTTTGTGGTGAGCCTTGCAACCGACAAGGTGCTGGGTTCCGTAACAAGCACCTGGCGGGGCGACCTGCCCCTCGTTATGCCGGACGGGTTGCTGGCTCTGGTTGACGGAAATGACGTGACGTTCGTCAATTCGAACTCGCTTCGCGAAGAACGCCGCGTAAAGGGCGGAGCTGCCGATTTCTGGCATGTGCTGATGTGGAATGGTTTCAGACCGCGCGCCGCCGGTCTTGACGAACCGGTTCGATTTCGACGGAGTGCGCCCCGCGAGACATTTGAGCCAATCGATTCTCAGATCAATAGTGATTCGGGAAGTGCTGCTGGCAGTCTCAGTGTGGATTCGTCCGGGGTGGCAGCGGGGTCGGCAACGGGCGGCGTGCCTCCAGCGTCCGGGGCGCAAAAGAAAGCTGTGCCCGCCACCAAGCCCCGCGACTCCATTTTTACGGTAAGCTTTGCGGCACTCCTCGACGAAAAAGCCGCAAATTCTCTTGCCCGGGGAATTCGGGTGGATGCGCAGGGGGCACGAGTGATATCCTCTAAACGCTCGGGCACGACGTTATATCGGGTGGTGCTCGGCCCATATCCGACGCGCGCCCGTGCTGACCTTGCCGGAAAAAGTTCTGGCAAAAGCTACTGGGTCTTCGAAGGCCCACCGTGACGGAAACAGTTATGAGTCAACCCGCGCGCGATTCGACGGGGGGTCAATAAAATGAAGGGAAAAACGTGAGCGGAATCGGGGCAGACAATTCATCCTACTGGGAAGCGGAGGGCCGGCGTCTTGGCCCACTGCTGGACGATGTGTACGCGACTGTCGTAGCCTCCCGGGATAACGGAATCGCCGCTTCTGTCGCGCTGGGGCTTGCGCGCGCGCAGGGTACGCGACGGCGTGTGGCAATCGCCGACCTGGTAGGTGAACTTCCGCAGCTGGAAGCGCTCCTCACGGGTGACGATCCGCACGGCGTTGCGGACAGTTTCCGCTATGGAGTTTCGCTGAACAAAATTGCACGGCCGATAAATCAGGAAGGCACAGTTTTTCTGATGCCCAGCGGTACCGAAAGTGTGGCAAATGTCGAGATCTATGACAACGATCGGTGGCGGAGGCTGGCGGCAGGATTTCACGAGGTAGGCGCGTTGCTGCTCGTTGTTGCAGACTCGCGAACCACTGGATTTGCAGAACTTTGCACATTCATCGGGGCACTTACACCGGTTGGCGACCCAACGACCTTCGTCACACCTGTTGGTGTGAGAGTTATTGCGCCGCCAACGCAGGCAGCGCCAAATATACCGGCCGCGTCTGTCAAGACTCCTGCTCGCGCCACCACAGCCAGGGCGCGTGCGGTTGCCGCGGAAGACGCCAGCAGCAGACGGCGAAACACATTTGCATTTCTGCTGGTGGTGGCGGTGCTGGCATCCGCGATAGGCGCATTTCTCTGGCCACGCATTCAACCTCTTCTCCCGGCGTCAATCGTATCGCTGCTTCCTGGCGGTGCCGACATGAACGACAGTTCGAGAATCGCGTCATCGCAACAACAGGAAGTAACACGCGAAGCGCCCACCGACGCGCCAAATTCTGTATCGCGTGATTCAGCTATCGCGGATTCAATTGCGCGGCTGGAGCCACTCGCCGTGTCAAATCCTGGAGACTCCGCGCGAGCGTCGAGATTCAGCATATACTTCACGACGGCGAACACCCGCGATGCGGCGATGCCCGACAAATCCGTGCTGTCGCTTCCCGCAGTTGCAATGTCTCCCGTTCGGGAAGGAAGCGAGGTTTGGTATCGGGTAACGATTGGCGCCTCCGCAGATAGACAGGCAGCCAACGCAATGCTCGCAGACTTGCGTTCGCGCGAAACACTGACATCCGGAAATGTGCTGGACGTTCCTTTCGCATTGCTTCTCGAACAGAACATCGCAGCAGCCGCTGTAAATGAGACGCTCAACGAATACGCGCAGCGCGGAATTATTGCGTATGCGCTCAGACAGGCGGACGGAAAGGCGACTATTATGACCGGAGCGTTCGAGAATCCGGCGCAGTCGAACATCCTTGCAGATTCGCTTCAGAAAAGCGGTATCACGCCGGTCTTGATCTATCGAACAGGGAGAACGTTTTAGTGCGGTTGACGAAGCTGGAAGTACATGGATTCAAGGCTTTCGCCGATTACACCGAATTTTTGTTTGAGCCAGGTGTAACGGCAATCGTCGGTCCAAATGGAAGTGGAAAGTCGAACGTGTCTGACGCAGTTCGCTGGGTGTTAGGTGAACAGCGTGCGCGTGCGATGCGTGGTGCAAAGATGGAGGACGTAATCTTCCACGGTTCGTCCGCCCGAAAAGCTGTGAGCATGGCAGAGGTTTCGTTGCATTTCGAAAACAACGACGGCGAATTGCCGGTGCCGTTTAAAGAGGTTGTGATTTCGCGCAGGCTGTTTCGCTCCGGCGAAAGTGAGTATCTGCTCAACAGGTCGCCCTGTCGTCTTCGTGACATCCATGACCTCGTACGCGGAACAGGTCTGGGCGCCGATTCCGGTGTAGTCATTGAAAGCCGGATGATCGACTCGCTTCTGTCCGATCGGCCCGACGAGCGCCGAGAGCTATTTGAAGAAGCCGCCGGCGTGGGTCTTTACCGGGATCGACGACGGAGCGCAGAAAGGCGGCTGGACGAAACCACGGTCGACCTGGCGCGACTCGATGATCTGATCGGTGAAGTCCAAAGTCAGACCCGCTCACTCGGCAGACAGCGCAAAAGAGCCGAACGTCATGCGGAACTTACCGCACGTCGTTTCAATGTCGACTTATCGCTTGCGACGCGCGAAATGTCCGACTGGCGAGACGAATTGTCGTCGCTCGAGGAGAGACTGGAACAGGTACGTTTACAGCTTCCGGAAGCCGAAGCACTCATTGCCTCGACGGAAGCCGAGCGCGAACTGACGCACAGTGCGCGCGCAGTTGCAGAAGCGAGTCGTATAGAACTTGCTCGGCTCGCTGGCTCGCAACGGGAAGCGACGCAGCGGCTGGAACGCGAGCTTGCAGTTGCTCAGGAGAGACAGCGAAGTACCACGGTGCGACGGGAGCGCGCGGAGGAGGAGAGGAAAGAAAACGAGGCTTTCGGACGCAGGCTCGCCGAGGACCGTGAGCGGGCGTCTGGTGACCGCAAGACGTTTGAGCAGGATCTTGCGGACGCGGGAGAGGGTTTGGAGGAGCGCCAGGTCGTGGAGCAAAGTGCTCGCGAATTGGTTCAGAGTACCCGAAGTCGGGTAGAGGGGATGGAGCGTCAGCTTCGCGAGCATCGCGACAAGGCGCGAAGACTCGAGCACGATCGTGAAGGTGCAGCGCGCGAACAGGCGGAGACGCTTCGGCGTCGCGAGGCGCTCGAGATCGAGCGTGAACAATTGGCAGACGCGCTCGAAAGCGCAGAGCGGGAGCTTGCGAAAGCTATGGAGCACCTGACCATCACCCGCGACGACGCGCAGCGCGCGTCGGGGGCGCTCGAGGCTGCCCGTGCGATGGCCGCAAGTGCGCGCGTCGCGGACGCCGAATCGCGCGCTACGCTCGCAGCCACTGTAGAGGAGAGAACGTCACTACAAGGGCGAATGAGCGCGCTCGAAGGTCTGGAGCGTGAGCGTGTAGGTCTCGCGCCATCAGCTGCCAAATTGCTCAAGGAACGTGAACGGTTTGGAGATGGTGCAGTTCTTGGCCCACTCACTGACTTTGTCACGGCTGACAGCGAGTCTGCAAGACTCGTCGAGCGATATCTCGGCGCAACTATGCATGCAATTGTCGTAAGGGATGCGGCCGCCGCACAGGCGGTGCGCAAATGGCACAGCGAAACTCATCCCGGCCCCTTGTTGTTGCTTCCGCTCGATGCAACTGGCGAAGCTCAGAGTAAATCGTTCGATAGTGATGCGGGTCTCGACATGGATGCCGCAGGTGAACCGCTTGGCAGCGGTGTGCAATCAAGTGGTGTTGCCAGTGGATGGGTCAGTGCGCTGCTGGGCAACGTGCGCGCGCTCGATGACGGCGAAGCGTTTATCGACGAACGTGGTGCCGTGTTCCTGCCGGGTAGCACGGGCGGCCCCGGGCCACTGCAGCGACGTGCTGAGCTGACGAAGCTCGCAGCTGCACTAGCCGCTGCCGACGAGTCGCGAAAAAAGGCCGCAGACGCAGCGGAAGCTGCGCGGCTGGCGCTCATAGCTGCTGAGCGCGAAACGCAGCGAGCGCTCGACGAATCGAATCGCGCACAGGGCGAAGCTCGACGCGCGGAAGAGCTGCGCAGCGAAATTGAACGTCGTCGTGAGCGCGCGGAGCGCGAGGTTGGGCAAAGTACGGCGTTGGCAGAGCGGCTTGTGTCGCGTCATGATGAGCTGGAGAACCGTGTGCTATCGCTGGCCAAACGCTTCGCAGAGTTGGAAAGCGAAGCTGGTGAGGCCGACAGCGCAATTGCCTCCGCGCGTACAGAGTTGGTGGAGTCGGAAAGTGAACTCGAGCAAGCGCGCGAAGAGCGCGCAACATGGCAGGTTGCGCAGGCGCAGGCGCAAGCCAGACTTTCCGTCGCTGTTGATCGTGAGAAGCGGCTCATTGAAGACGACGCGTCCGCGTCTGCACGTTTTCAGTCGCTGTCCAACGAACTCGCCAATCTGTCCGACGAAGATCAGCGCATTGGCTTGCAACTCGAATCGTGGAGTGCCGATCTCGACACTCAGCATGCTTCGCTTGCTGACGCCGATGCTCGTCTTGCGGACGCGGAAGTTTCGGTGGCAGCAGCAACGACCGCGCTCGACGGTGTAGAGTCAGCCCTTGATCAGGCGCGTCGCAGCGCCGCCCTCCTCGGCGAGCAGCTTCACGGAGCGCAACTTCGACATACGCAACTATCAGGACGAAGAGAAGCCATTCGGCAACGTCTTGAAACAGAATGGAGACGAACCCTCGAAGATCTCTTCGAAGGTTTTGAGTCGCTCGACGACGAGACTGATTCGCTGCGCGCTGAGGCGCAGAGTCTGCGTAGCTCACTCGACGAGCTCGGACCGGTCAACCCCCTCGCAATCGAGGAACACGAGGAAGAGCAGCGTCGGCTGGAATTTCTCACGGGACAGCGAAACGATCTCGTATCCGCCAAGCAGTCGCTTCATCAGGCGATTCGGGAAATCGACAGCACTGCCCGGGAACTGTTTCTTACCACGTTCACGCAGGTTCGCGAGAATTTTCGTCACATCTTTCTCACGCTTTTCGGCGGCGGCGAGTGTGATTTGCGCCTCGAGAATCCCGAAACGCCACTCGATTGTGACATTGAGATACACGCTTCTCCGCGAGGAAAGAAAACTCAGCGAATCCACCTGCTCTCCAGCGGCGAACGGGCGCTTGTCGCGCTCTCGCTGCTGTTTGGAATTTTCCTCACAAAACCAAGTCCGTTCTGCTTACTCGACGAAGTCGACGCGCCACTCGACGACCAGAACATCGGCAGATTTGTCAAGATGCTCAAGCAGTTCAAGGACCGTACGCAGTTCATCGTCATTACGCACAATCCTCGTACGACCACCGAGGCAGCCGACGCAGTATACGGTGTGACGATGCAGGAGCCAGGCGTTTCTTCGATCGTAAGCGTTCGATTGCAGGGCGGCCCCGTTATCGATGACGGCGTGCATGAGGAGAAAGTCGAACTAGCGGAGACTGCTGCGGCTTCGGTTTGACGATGCGCAAGTCAACCCGCTGCGGTAAGGGAAAGCGACTCTTTGGGTAAAGTCACTCGTGCGTATGCCACCGCAATTGCATCGATGCTCTTCGCTGCAATTGCGATGGTATCCGAATCGCTTGCTGCGCAGACTGTACTTCTGATTGCGCCGCCGGGAGTCAACCTCCCGAGTCTGACGCCGATTTTCACGACACGGCTTCGTGGTTTTGGTGCAGCACGCTCTTTTCGTTACAACCTGCAGTCGTCGACACTTCCTGATTTCCTCGGCGACATCGTACTCGATACGTCGTTTGTATCGACAGATTCAATGGCGTCGATCGAGCTCTCAAGGCCGCTTCCAAGCGATGCCAATCTGTTCTTTCGTCTTCGCGTTACCGCAGAGAACGGGCCGACGGTAGAATCGCCGCTCGTAGGTTCATTGCATGTACCGACATGGCTAGTTTTGTTGCGACCGAACTCACCCGTGGGTGATCAGTTCGATTCGCGCCGGCCGGAGTTCGTTTGGAGAAGTGCGCCTGTTAACGCACTTGCCGGCCCGTGGAAGTATGACGTGGAGATCACCATCACCACCAATGGACGCCCCGTTGGCGGAACCACCGGAATAACAGACACCATTTTTCGACTCGATGCCGACCTCGAGACCAACGTTTTCTATAAATGGAACGTGCGGGCATATTTACCCCGGGGTGAGTCGGTGCGAGCCGCAAGTCTATCCACCTTCGGTGTGCAGGACCCGGCTGTACCCACCACCACCCTTCTCTACCAGAATTTTCCGAATCCCTTTCCAACGCCGATGGCGTTTGCTACGTGCTTCTGGTTTGACCTGTCGGAACCGGGTGGCGATGTGTCGCTTGATATACTCGACCTGCGAGGCAACGTGGTACGCAGACTTATTCCGGGCCTCGGCGCGCAACGAGAGTTTCTCCCCGGCAAGTACGGTCGCGGGCAACCGGGGGCCGGTTCGAACTGCGATGGGCGATTTATCTGGGATGCAACCGGTACCGACGGTCGTACCGTCGCACCCGGCGTCTATATTGCCCGTTTCAGGGTGAATAATGGAAAGCCGATCTTTCGCAGTATGTTGTTTCGCGGCCGTTGACCATTATCTGTAGTCCCCCGTGTCCGAATAACTGAACTGGCGAACTCTCAAAAACATGCAATTAACCACAATTGGCACCGGAACTGCCGCACCGCATCCGGCGCGCGTTGCATCCGCGCATCTGGTGGAGGCTGGGGAAGTGCATCTGCTGCTCGATTGCGGAAGCGGCGCGGTGCATCGCATGGCTTCGCTAGGCGTTCAATGGAAGGACATCACGCACGTAGCACTCAGTCATTTTCACGCGGACCATATTTCAGATCTCGCTATGCTTATAATGGCGTGGCGTTGGGGACAGCTTCCGCCGCGCGAGTCTCCCCTAACGCTATACGGGCCCGCTGGCACTGGGGAGCTGCTGGAGCGGCTGGCGCAAATTTATGGCGAGTGGATGCTCGCCCCCGGCTTTCCACTCACGGTTCGCGATCTCGCTGCGGATGAAATCGTCGCGCTGCCGAGCGGGGTTGAACTGTGCCCTCATCCCGTTCCACACAGTTCCAACAGCGTTGCGTACTCGATTAGTCAGGATGACGTGAGATTGGTCTACACCGGTGACACTGCCTTCTCCAGCGAACTCGGCGAGTGGGCCACAGATTGCGACTTGTTACTTGCAGAGTGCTCGCTACCAGAGTCCATGGCAGTGCGCGAACACATGACGCCAAGGCAGGTGGGCGAATTAGCGTCTATCGCGAAGACGAGCAAGCTCGTGCTGACACATTTCTACTCGCCAGTTGAGTTGGTGGACATCGCGGCCGAAGTCGCGATCAACTACAACGGACCGCTGGTGATAGCGCACGATGGTTGGTGTACTGAAATAGGAGTCGCAGTTTGAAGTCCTTCGTTGAAAGCCTGATGCCGTCTGAATCGAACATAGAGGTAGTTAAATGCTGGTAGTGATGCAGCCCAACGCAACCGAAACCGAAGTCGAACGTGTCTGTGACGAAATCGTCCGGCAGGGTTTCAAACCGCTTCCGATGCCTGGCACAACCCGCACTGCAATCGGTCTACTCGGTGACGACTCGCAGATCGACTGGTCGAACATTGAGGGTTTGTCGGGTGTGGCAAGCGTTCTGATTGTTCAGAAGCCGTATCGGCAGGCGGCACGGGAATGGAAGAACGAATCGACCGTTGTGGAGATGACACCTGAAGTTCGAATCGGGGGGGAGGAAGTAGCCGTAATTGCCGGGCCATGCTCCGTGGAGTCGGAGGAACAGATTCTCGCTGCCGCACGCGCAGTACTCGCGGGCGGCGCGGTGGCACTGAGAGGTGGCGCGTTCAAGCCGCGCTCTTCTCCTTATGCATTTCAGGGTCTCGGAAAGAAAGGGCTCGAGCTCCTTGCACTAGCCCGCCGTGAAACCGGGCTTGCCATTATCACCGAAGCTATGGATGAAGGTCAGGCCGACCTCGTGGCCAAATACGCCGACTGCATTCAGATTGGTGCTCGCAACATGCAGAACTATTCTCTGCTGCGACACGTTGGAAAAATCGGCAAGCCCGTGCTCCTCAAGCGCGGTATGGCTGCGACAATCAACGATCTGCTGTTGAGCGCGGAGTACGTTATGTCGGAAGGAAACCCGAACGTAATTCTTTGTGAAAGAGGAGTTCGCACGTTCGACGCTGCGACGCGAAATCTCTTTGATCTCACTGCGATTCCGCTGGTGCACAAGCTTTCGCACCTTCCAATTGTTGCGGATCCAAGTCACGGCACCGGTCTTCGAGACAAGGTGATTCCAATGGCGCGCGCCGCAGTGGCGGCAGGGGCCGACGGTATTCTTGTGGAAGTTCACCCAACTCCGGACAAGGCGCTGTCTGACGGCGCGCAGTCGCTTTACCCGGAACAGTTCGTCGAACTGGTTAAGGCGCTCAAGTTGATTGCCGTTGCGATTGACCGGTCAATAGCGACGAGATAAGTCGTTGGTGTTATGTCGCGACGGCGCTGCGGCTTCCGCTGCCAGCGCGTCGCTCCATTAGCAAGCTCCAGATTGCCAGCGCCAGCGACAAGCCGACAAGTGCAGCAACCACCATCATTGTGTCCCGCAATCCAGCCACCTGAGCGGAAGCCGGCGCCGCATTGGGATCGCCACCGCCCGGGGAATGCGAAATCACTCTCGCCGCCCACACCGCTCCAAAAACCGATATGCCACTGAGCTGGCCAGATATGCGGGTTATGGTGAGCAAACCAGAAGTGACACCCAACCGCTCCTGCGGCACGGAGCCCATGATCGCGCTGTTGTTGGGCGACTGGAATATTCCCATTCCGAGGCCTACAGGAATGAGCACCAGGATGTAATTCAACGCGCTCGTATCCGTTCGCAGAGTTGTCATGAGCAAGTAGCCTGCGAAAAGAACCGCCAAGCCTACCACCACTACCTTTCGAGGTCCCGCACGATCGGAAATAGAGCCACTAAGCGGCGCAGCGATACCCAGTGCGACAGGAGCCGAGGCAAGGAGCAGTCCGACCTGTCGCGGTGCGTAGCCCAGCACGTTTTCGAGGTAGAAAGGGAGTAGCACCAGAAGGCCCGCAATTCCGGCAAAGCTGGCCCACCCCGTAAACAGGTTGACGCTCAATAGCCTGTTCTGAAAGAGCGAAAGGTCGAGCATTGGTTGATCGACGCTACGCTCAATCTCGATAAAAACCGCCAAGGCCACCATGGAGAGTACGAACAAGCCCAGTACCAGCTTGTCGGTGAACCCTCTGCTCTGACCAAACGTGAGCGCCAGCATCAGACTCAACAGCGTGGCGAAGAAAGCAATCGCACCCACGTAGTCAAAACGCTGTCCACCCCCCGGACGGGTGTTGGGAAGGAACTTGAGGGCTGTGAACGTGCCCACGATTCCCACCGGAAGATTCACGAAGAAGATCCAGTGCCAGCTGAAACTGTCTATGAGCAGCCCGCCCAGCGTAGGTCCGACCACTACTCCGACGGACACAACCGCTCCGTTGATTCCAAGCGCTCGCCCGCGTTCCTGCGGGGGGAAAGCTTCTGTTATGATCGCAAAGCCGAGAGCGAAAATCATGGCGGCACCGACGGCCTGAAGGATTCGGAAGCCAATAAGCCAGCCCACGGTTGTAGACAGCCCCGCCAGGACAGAACCCGCCGTGAATATCCCAAAGCCCAGAGCATAGATCGGCTTCTTGCCAACTATGTCGCCAAGCCGCCCAACGCCAAGCACCAATGTCGCAAGTGTGAGCAGGTAGCTCAACACTACCCACTGCACGGTCGCGAAGTCTGTCCCGAACTCTTCGACCAGCGTCGGTAGCGCCACGTTCACGATGCTGCCGTCAATCGTGCCGAGGAAGATTCCCATCGACACTGCTAGCATCACCCACCATTTGCGTGAGTAATCGGTTTCTGAAGAGGGAAGCAGAATTATCTGGTGAGGAGTTCGAGTGCCTGTTGCGGGTGCACTCGAATATAAGTGAGCTCTCAACGGCTTCGGGCACGACAGCACCCAGCCGGTGTAACTGAGACATGCACAAGCCAACAATGAACCGAATCATCGCGCGCACCCGGAGCCCTCGTGGTCTTTTGTGCGCTTCCGCACTCTTGGCGATCCTGGCGCCGTTCTCAATGGCACAAGCTCGACAAGCCTCTGCCGAGGCGGCCTACGACCGTGCCGCCAAGGCTTGGAGTTCGCAGAGCTCGGTCGAGGCAAAGTTTGAACAAACGATCACCAATTCGCTGCTCGGCAGCACGGTCTCGTCGCGCGGCACATTCCAGCAGCAAAAGCCCAACAAGATCTCGATCACGTTCACGAGCCCTGTTGGCGATCGCATTGTTGCCGACGGCAAATCGCTCTGGGTTTACCTTCCCAGCAGCGTACCAGGACAGGTGATGAAGCTGCCGGCAAACGCCGAAGGTGCAGTTGTTGCCGACATGCTCGGCCAACTTCTGGATGCACCAAAGCGGAGCTTTGTAATCAGTGGTGGCGAAGCAGCCACTGTTGAAGGGAGAAGCACTCGGCGTGTACAACTGGTGCCCAGGGAGAGTGCTGAGGTACCATTTCAAAAGGCCACACTCTGGCTGGATGAATCGGAGTCGCGACCGGTAAAAGTTCAGGTTCTGGACGCGCAGGGGACAGAGCGAGTGATCACGCTCACGTCGTGGACGCCAAATGCAAAGTTCAATGCGTCGACGTTCACGTTCACTCCCCCAGCTGGCGTGAAAGTGATTACGAGACTGCCTGGGAGCTGAGCTAACCGCTATCTGGCTGCGAAGTTTGCAGCCGCTTGGTTATGAATGCTCCAGGGAGATCAGTGTGGCGCGGCACGTACCTCGACTGGGCTACCTTCCAGCCCCGCAAATACCTCCCGGGGTGTCCTGGCACGTTGTAACAGGGCGGACGCTCGCTGCAGCGCCACATCATCCTGCGCACGTCTCGCAAATTCAGCGTCGGGACCGAAAGCTACACGAGTCATCTCGTAACCCAGAGCTCTAGCAATCCACGGCCCCGCGTTGTCAAAAATGCGGCGATCAGGTGCCACCTTTCTCGATTCGAGATCGCGGTAGAGCGCGTCGAGCATATCGCGGGTGACGGTCTCGTCGCGTGACTTCACCACGCCTGCGCGCTTGAGCGAGAGAGCGAGCTTGGCGAGCGCATCGCGATACGCCCCGAGATCCTTACCCATGGCCCTCGCGAGAGCTTGAACGGCAAATGGCGTGACC
>JBBSTN010000019.1:0-20901 GCA_038235845.1 Gemmatimonadales bacterium
ATTGACGGTGAACAGCTGGCTGCCGATGTGGTGGTGTGCAATGGGGACGTGGCTCAATCGTACCGCCGGTTGGTGCCCGAGGACCTGCGTCCATCGATGAGTGATCGACGAATCGGTAAATACCGGTACTCGATGTCGCTATTCGTGGTCTATTTCGGAACCGATCGCCAGTACGAAGAGGTCGCACATCATGAGATCCTCATGGGGCCGCGATATCGCGAGCTGCTGGAAGATATTTTTGAGCGCAAGATACTCGCCGACGACTTCTCGCTTTATCTTCATCGCCCGACGGCCACCGACAGCTCGCTGGCGCCGCCAGGACACGATTGTTGGTATGTATTGTCTCCAGTTCCACATCTTGGCGGCAACGTGGATTGGAATGAGATGTCCCAACGATACCGGGATCGCATCATTGATTACCTCGAGCAGAACTATTTGCCCGATCTATCGCGCCACATCGTGACTGAGCGCCGGATAGATCCGCGATACTTCGAGACGACGTTGAATAGCTATCTGGGGAGTGCATTTGGGCCGGAGCCCACTCTCACGCAGTCGGCGTACATGCGTCCGCACAACGTGAGTCCCGACATACCGAATCTCTACTTCTGTGGTGCCGGAACGCACCCTGGTGCCGGGCTACCGGGAGTGATTTCGTCCGGCAAGATCGTAGCGGATCTCGTTTCCCGCCGATCTTCGCCCGCAGAGTTCTGAGGGCGCACGTTTGCGTCGCGGGCATCGGTATTGTCTGCCGTGGTGGTTAGTTTTCAAACATGGACATCACGATTACACCGACCGAGACGACCGGCATCTCACGTCGTCTCCAGATTTCAGTTCCGCCCGATACCGTTGCTGAGTTCGAGGACAAAGCCGCCCGAAAATATGCCGGACAGGTCAACCTGCCCGGTTTTCGCAAAGGGAAGGCGCCTGCAGCCATGGTTCGCAAGAAATTCTCGGAAGCGATCCGTCAGGAAGCAATTGAGCTTGTCATAAATGAGGCGTTCAAGGAGGCCGTAGAACGCGAAAGCCTCCAACTCGCCGCGCAGCCCCACGTGCATGGGGTCAAATTCGAGCCCGGAGAGGCACTCGAATTCGAGCTCCATTGCGAACTCAAGCCCGAGCTCTCGCTCGAGAAAGTGGATGGTTTCGTCCTCGCTCGGCGTGAGGCGCCAGTAACCGACGAATCGGTTGGCGAGCAGCTCGAGAAAATGCGGGAGCAAAAAGGGGACTGGGCGCCAGTAGAAGACAAGGCCCTCCCCGGCGACACGGTCACCGTGTTACTCTCGACCGCCGATGCTGACGGAAACCTCCCGGAGGGCAAGGAATTCCGTCTGACGATGGGTGGTGGCCAAGCCATTGCGGGCATTGAAGAGCTCATAATGGAAGTTTCGCCAGGCGAGACTTCCGAGCGCCCCGTGCGTTGGCCCGACGATTTTCCCGATGAAGCGCAGCGCGGCAGCACAAAAACGGTGCGGGTAACGGTAAACGACGTCAAACGACAGACGATGCCCGATCTTGACGATGCATTTGCCCGCGAAATGGGAGATTTCGACAATATTGACGCATTGAAGACGGCGGTTCGTGCTGACATGAGCGATCATGCCAGACGTGAAGCGGATGCCGAGCTTCGTGGACAGCTGATCGAGAATATCATCGAAGCCAATCCATTCGAGGTTCCCGAGAGCTGGGTGCTGCATGTTACGGATGGATACATGAAGATGTATGGCGTTCCCGAGCAGCAGAAGGAGCGTTTCGTATCCGAATTCCGACCGATGGCAGAGCGTCAGGTTCGTCGGGATCTCGTGATAGACAAGCTCGCCGAGCGAGAATCGCTTACAGCCGACGCGAGCGATGTGGACACGCGGATCGAGCAACTCGCGAAAGCGCGTGACCTAGATCCGGGACAGGTGTATGCACAGTTACAGAAAGCTGGTCGACTACAGGAAATCGAACGTGAGATAACCGAGGACAAGGTTTTCACCTGGTTGCTCGAGCGAAACTCCGTTACAACCGTCTGAACAGGAACCCCAAGGAATGCCCTCTATTTACATGCCGTACATCATCGAGCGGTCGAGCCGCGGTGAGCGTACGTACGATATCTTCTCGCGGTTGTTGATGGATCGCATCATCTTCCTCGGGTCACCAATCAATGATGATGTGGCCAATATCATCATTGCTCAGATGCTCGTGCTCGATGCAGATAATCCAGAAAAGCCGATCAGTCTCTACATCAACTCTCCTGGTGGGAGTGTGTCGGCTGGCCTGGCCGTTTATGATACGATGCAGTTCATCAAGTCGCCGGTTTACACGACGTGCATGGGTATGGCGGCAAGCATGGGAGCATTTTTGCTCTGCGCCGGCGAGGCCGGACATCGCAGCGCCCTGCTCCATTCCCGAATCATGATTCACCAGCCGTCCCAGACGGGTGGTGGCGGGTCGGCGTCCGATATCGAAATCCAAGCCAAGGAAATACTCTACCTGCGTTCAAAAATGAACGAGCTGATGGCAAAGCATACTGGCCGCGAGGTCGAGCAGGTTGAGCGTGACACCGATCGCGATCGATTCATGTCAGCCGAGGATGCAAAGGTCTACGGCCTTGTGGACCTGGTCATTTCACAGCAGGCAGAACTCGTTCCTGCAGGGGCACGCTAAAGGCTGTCGCTTGACCCTGCGAGGCAATACCGGTTAACTCTATCTCGATTGCAACTTGGTTGCAGCTCGCTCTTCAGGCTTTGAACTCTTCCGAAACTAAATGTCCCACGACAAGCATCTGCGCTGCTCCTTCTGCGGCAAGTCAAAAGACGCAGTCCGGAAGTTCATTTCGGGCCCGTCCGTTTACATCTGCAACGAATGTATCGCGCTCTGCAACGAAATCCTCGCTGAGGATGAAGAGCGCGAAGTTGCTGATTCGATCACGCAGGTTCCTACCCCGCGTGAGATCAAGGACATCCTCGATCAGTACGTAATTGGGCAGGAACTGGCAAAGAAGGCACTGTCAGTTGCAGTTTACAATCACTACAAACGTATCAATGCTGCGACATCGGCTCGCGAGGATGACGTTGAGCTGGATAAGTCCAACATCATGCTTATCGGGCCAACGGGCGTCGGCAAGACGCTGCTCGCGCAGACGTTGGCGAGAATTCTCGACGTGCCTTTCACGATCGCCGATGCCACGACTCTCACCGAAGCTGGATACGTCGGCGAAGACGTCGAGAACATTCTGGTTCGCCTGTTGCAAGCCGGCGATTTCAACGTCGCCGAATGTGAGCGCGGCATCGTCTACATCGACGAAATCGACAAGGTTGCACGCAAGTCTGAAAATCCAAGCATCACGCGTGACGTTTCTGGAGAAGGAGTACAGCAGGCACTTCTCAAGATTCTCGAAGGAACGATCGCTTCCGTTCCTCCGCAGGGAGGTCGCAAGCATCCGCAGCAGGAGTATATCCAGATAAACACCAAGGATATTCTGTTTATTTGTGGCGGCGCATTCGATGGTCTCGAAAAAATCATCGAGGCGCGCACCGGCCGACGAAAAATCGGTTACGCCAACGCACCGGGTGATCAGGAATCGAGAATCACGCCCATCGTTCGCACCACTCCAAAAACCCCGTTTGCCGAAGTCGAACCGGACGATTTACTTCGCTACGGTCTCATTCCCGAGTTGGTCGGCCGTCTTCCGGTTGTCGTACCGCTGGAGGCCCTCGACGAAGATGCGCTGGTTCAGATTCTAAAGGAGCCCAAGAACGCGCTCACGCGTCAGTACCAGCGTCTGTTCGATCTCGAGGACGTAAAAATCTCATTCGAAGAGACAGCCCTGCGAGCCATTGCCGCCAAGGCACTCAGACGCGGCACTGGAGCGCGTGGCCTCCGGGCCATCATGGAAGAGACGCTTATGGACACCATGTTCGATTTGCCCACCCGCGATGATGTAGTCGAGGTAAAGGTCACCGAGGCTTCGGTCAAACACGGCGGCTCTCCGCTGCTAGAAATAGCTCCGAAGCGACAAAAGAAGGAAGCCTGACAGTTCGAAATCAATCGAAGTCTCTCGACGAGAGGCTGCCAGTCTTACCGCTTCGCGATGTCGTTCTTTTCCCCCACGTTGCGATGCCGCTTCTCGTTGGGCGCGCAGGCTCAATTGCGGCTGTTTCGAAGGCCACCGCGCTCCTCGACGGAACCACTGAGCTCGTGCTCGTCACGCAGCGCAATCCAGAGGTTCACACACCGGCCGCCGCCGACCTTCATCGGGTTGGTGTCCGAGCGCGCTTGCAACATGTCACGCACCTGAACGGAGGGACAACCAAGATTCTGGTGGAAGGCGTGTCCAGAGTTCGAATCAAGCGCTTTCTATCCAGCAAAAGCTCCCCGCTCCTTGAAGCCAGAGTCACCAACTTCCCGCTCGGCTCGCCAATTTCCGAGAGCAGCTCCAGCAAATCGCGATCGGAACTCCATGCTACTGTTCGGCACGCGCTGACACTGTTTGAGGAATACGCAGGTCTGCAGCGACGTCTACCCCCCGAAATCATCGGGTTGCTGCAAGGTCTGGATGACGATCAGAGAATGCTCTTTGGCATCGCGGCTCACCTGCACGTGACAATCGAGCAGCGCCAGCAACTGCTCGAATCGCCCACGCTAGCGACACTTGGTTCGGAGCTGGTGAAGTTGCTGGGAAGCGAGCTCGAACTGCTCAAACTTGAGCGAAAAATCGACGAGCAGGTGAGAGGTTCGCTGATGCAGAATCAGCGTGAGTTCTTCCTGCAGGAACAGTTGCGCGCCATTCATCGGGAGCTCGGTGAAGAAGACGGCGATGAGCACGGCGACATGGCAGCGCAGATTGTTGCTCGTGGATTGCCGGAGCCAATCGCCGCTCGGGCGCAGCGCGAAGTAAGGAAACTCCGCAAGAGCTCACCAATGTCTCCAGACGCTGCGGTCGCGCGTGGTTGGCTCGATTGGGTGCTCGCCCTGCCCTGGACTACGCGGAGCGATGATACAATCGATCTGGAGCACGCGCGGCGAGTGCTGGATGGCGATCACTACGGCCTTGAGGAGGTGAAGGATCGAATTCTCGACTATATCGCCGTTCTCGGACGTGTGGGACACCTGTCCGGTCCGATTCTCTGTCTCGTCGGTCCACCCGGCGTCGGGAAAACATCGCTCGGACGCTCCATCGCCAACGCCCTCGGCAGACAATTCGTGCGGATGGCGCTTGGCGGCGTACGCGACGAAGCGGAGATTCGCGGACACCGTCGAACCTACATCGGCGCGCTTCCAGGTCGAATCGTGCAGGCGATGCGACGCGCGGGCACAATCAACCCCGTGATCTTACTGGATGAGGTGGACAAGCTCGGCAGCGATCATCGCGGAGATCCGGCCGCGGCGTTGCTGGAAGTGCTCGACCCGGAACAGCACCACGCGTTCAATGATCATTTTCTGGAAGTGGACTATGATTTGTCGCAGGTGCTCTTCATCACCACTGCCAACACGCTCAATTCGATCCCGGAAGCGCTGCGCGATCGGATGGAGATCATCAGACTTCCAGGGTATCTCGAGCCAGAGAAGCTCGCGATCGCACGGCGCTTTCTCCTTCCCCGCCAACTTTCGGCGCATGGCGTCAAACCCGAGCGCGTAACCCTCGAGCCCGACGTGCTGGCAGCCGTGATACGGGGATACACCCGGGAAGCGGGCGTTCGTGAACTCGATCGGAGGATTGCGCGACTGGCCCGCAAGCTTGCCCGCGGTGACAGCGCCAACGGGCCAGAGGAAAACTCACCTATTCTCGTCCGGCGTGAAGATTTGCATGCGCTGCTCGGTACTGCCCCACACGAGCAGGAAGACCCGGCACTTCGGGATCAGGTAGGCGTTGCTTCCGGCCTCGCGTACACCAGCATCGGCGGCGAACTCCTCGAGATAGAGGTGAGTGTCGTGCCGGGACGCGGAAGGCTTCAGCTCACTGGTACGCTCGGCGACGTCATTAAGGAATCGGCGGCGGCTGCGCTGAGCTACGTCCGATCTCGTGCGCGCCCGCTTGGTCTCGACGATGATTTTTATCGTACTCGCGACATTCACGTTCATCTGCCCGCTGGCGCCACTCCCAAGGACGGCCCATCCGCCGGCATTGCTCTGGCTACCGCCCTCACCAGCGCACTCACCGGCATTCCCGTGCGCGGCGATGTCGCCATGACGGGGGAGGTGACCCTGCGCGGTCGCGTGCTGCCCATCGGCGGAATACGGGAGAAGGGCGTGGCTGCACACCGGCATCACGTCGCACATGTCATCGTACCGTACGACAATGCCAAAGACCTGGCCGAGTTGCCCGTTGAAGTTCGTGAAGCTATCTCCTGGCATCCGGTAAGGACGATGGACGAGGTGCTAGCGTTGGCTCTCAGGGGTACAATCCCAGAGGTAAAGCCCAAGAGACGCAAAACCGCGGCGGTTCCCCTCGATCTCCCGCGATCCACTTGATCTCGGCACTGATGCGCTCGATCAACTTGCAGTAGCGCCAACGAATGAAAAAACCAGGCAAGTCACAAAGCTCCAGCGATCCCCTGATCATCAAATCGCTGGAGTTTCTCGGCCCGATGGCCACACACGATGGATGGCGCCCGTCTTCCGACCTTCCGGAAGTCGCATTTGCTGGCCGCTCGAATGTCGGAAAATCGTCGCTTCTCAACCGGCTGTTGCGCCGACGCGCGTTCGCTCGGGTGAGCAATACTCCTGGGCGCACCCGCGAAATCAATTTCTTCCAGGTAAATGACCGGTTTGTCCTCGCCGATTTGCCTGGCTATGGATACGCGCGCATTTCGAAGGCCCGCAAGGCGGAATGGCAGCCGCTCATCGAAGGATATCTCCGGAACTCTCCGAGTCTGCGGGGGGTGGTACTACTCCTTGATGTTCGTCACCATCCCACCGAGGATGATCGAACGATGCTGGATTTTCTTTCAGAGGTCGGCGTGCCCACAATCCTCGCTGCGACGAAGATAGATAAGATCAAACGTGCAGAAGTTTTGAAGCGCTGCGGTGAGTTGGCGCTCTCGCTTGGTCTCGTCACCGAACAAATCGTCCCTTTCAGTGCAAAGACAGGCGACGGCCGCGATGAGCTAGCGAGGGCGGTGGAGATTGTACTCGATCAGCCCGACTGGCGTCAAACCGTTGAGGCGGAGTCCCCAAGCGTGGAGGGGGAGTTGGACCGATGAGTTCTTCCGCCTCTGCGTCTTGTTGGCTTCCGTTGTCAGCGCGCTCGGCGCTTTCGGCAGTCCACGCCGCTCTAATCGTCCTCGTAGTTTCTGCCTGTGCATTTGCCGGCCCGATTGCGGCCCAGAATCCGCCGTCCACGGGCGTGCTTCCCGCAGACAGTCTTAACGTCAACATGGTGCCGGCTGGTTTTGGCTCGCTCAGGCAGGATGATGTGGCCGTGAAAGTGACGCCTCCCGGCGGGCTTCAGGTGCGCGCGGTGCCAATGGACGAGGAAATCATTCGACTGCTATCGCCAGACGCCTATCGCTCACTTCGGGAGCTTCTCGCGAGCAAATCACGCGAAGTGGCAGCGGTAAAGGACCGGTTCAGGCTTCCGTCATATTCATACTGGTACGTGAGCTTCTACACACTCGAGCAGGGTGAAACACGGTTCTCGCCGAGTGAATTCATTATCAACAACGTGGGTCGGGATTTCCGCCCGATAGACATTCTCGCGCTTTCGACTGGATTTGGGGAAAACAGACTCAAGCAGCGCGAGGTTCAGTCAGCAATTCTGATTTTCGATGGTCAATTGGACATCAACCAACCGCTAACGGTGCAGATGCAGGGCACGGAAAGTCAGACGAGATGGGTAGAAGTATTGCGACGCGTAGAGCGCGAACGGGCGCTGGTGAGGTCGCGCGCGGCCGCGAAGTCATAGCTGCAATTGAGTAAGAAGCTTTAATAAAACGAGTGGGTCCACCCTGTTCTCATCTGTTCATTGGAACCGGCAGCAAGCCCCAAGGATAACTATGATATGAGAACTTCAATAAACAAAACCGGACTCTTTGCAGCGGCCATGCTCGGCCTTCTTGGCACCGTTGCTTCGTGCACCAGCGCAGATGCAGCGTCGGCGTTTCCCGAGACAGCGGAAGTGTTAAAGCCTTCCGCGGCTATTACCACCACTAACGGAGACGGTGTTGCCAAACTCGACACCGCAGTTTTCGCGGGCGGATGTTTCTGGGGTGTGGAAGCGGTATTTCGCCATGTCCGCGGTGTAACAAGTTCTGTGTCGGGATACGCTGGCGGTATCACGGTTAGCCCGTCTTACGAACAGGTGTCCACTGGGAATACCGGTCATGCCGAAGCCGTTCAGGTGATTTACGATCCAGCTGTGGTGCCCTACGGTACGCTCCTCAAGGTTTTCTTTGCGGTGGCGCACGATCCCACTGAGCTCAATCGATCAGGCCCCGACATCGGCACCCAATATCGCTCTGCCATTTTCACACGATCCGAAGCTCAGGCAACGGCGGTAAAATCTTACATCTCCCAGCTCACATCCGCGAGCACATTCCGAGAGCCGATCGTGACCGAGGTAGCGCCGCTTAAAAAATTCTGGCTGGCCGAAAGCTACCACCAGAATTATCTAGCCGGGCATCTCACTCAGCCGTATATCGTCTACAACGACCTGCCGAAGCTGAAAGAGCTCAAGAAGCAGTATCCCGATTTCTATCGTAGCGACGCAATCGCTTCCAGATAAGCCAGTCGTAAGCCTGATCAGGTAATTTGCCAAGATTGTGGAGCCCCGCACAGCAGCTGTTGTGCGGGGCTTTTGCCGTTTTACGCTATTTCACCCGGAGCACGTCCTCCACATGTCCGGCATCACCCATTGCCAATAGCGACATGGCCTGAGCGAGAGCCTCGCGTTCACGCGGCCAGGCCAAACGCGCGGTGGCCTGTTCTGGCGTCAGCCATTCTGCTGCGTCATGCTCTTCAGAAAGACGGGGCTCGGCCTGGTGGTCCACAATTGCTGCGAAGACGATTGCCAGTTCGACCGAATCGGTTTGGACCATGTAAAACGGATTTACCGTGATACTGTAGATTCGTTCAGCGTCCATTCCACACTCTTCCTGCAATTCCCGCACTGCCGCATCCACCGGACGCTCGCCCAGTTCGATCCGTCCGTGAACAATCTCCCACGCGCCGGTACATCTTGTGCCGGACGCGCGACGAAGGGCCAGCACACGCCATCGATCGGCTCGGCTTTCGTGCTTGTCCCGGGCATCGGTTAGAGCGTCCGAGGTAAGCACCAGTACGTCGACGATGCCGGCGCGGACGGTGGTTTCGGCGCGGTCGGCGCTTGTGGCTCGAGGTATCGAAATCCCCACATGTCCTTGCGTTTCACGTTTCATCTGTTTGTATGACGGTTGGGAAAGAACGAAGAGCTGGTTTCACCAGATTTAAATTACGACATTTGCAACGTGACCGATTTTGACGATTTCAAGACTATGGCTGCCGGCAACTCACAGTCGGGCAGTCTCGTTCCTGTGTGGCGAGATTTCCTACTCGATCTATGCACACCCGTGGGTGCATTTGCGAAGCTGCGTCGTGGTCCGTTTGCGTTTCTTCTCGAATCTGCGCCTGCCGGTGGTGAAGCGTGGTCTCGTTATACCTATCTGGGCACCGAGCCTCGCATGGCGTGGCGCCTTCGCGACAGCGTGGTGGAGAGCTGGACGCCCGACGTCGGATGGCACAATGCAAGATCTCCGTCGGATCCCTTGGGCGATCTACGCGAAATTCTGCGTGAACTGAAACCAGCCGATGTGCCGGAGCTTGGCCCGTTCTGGAGCGGCGCTGTCGGCTTTTTTTCATACGATGTAGCACGGCACATCGAGTTCCTGCCGGATGCACCACCCCGAGCGCTCGACTACCCCGACGCGTGCTTCGTCTTCACCGACGCGCTGGTGGTGATCGACAACTGGCGTGGCCAGGCTCGGGTCATCGTATCAGTGCCCGTGCCGGCCGGGACGGACGACAACGCGCTTCACTCTCTCCACGCGCGAGCGATTGCGAAACTCGAGGAGACGATCGACCGTCTGCGTGGGCCGGACACGCTCGATGCGCTGGTGTTCGATGAACAAACCGAACCTGCAGAAGCGCAGTCGGTGTACGAACGCCAAAGTTATCTGCGCGACGTGATGCGCATCAAAGAGTACATTCTGGCAGGCGATGTTTTTCAGGTGCTCCTCGCGCGGCGCATGTGGGTGCCCTTTGATTTCGAAAGCACCTCCCTGTACCGCGTGCTGCGGGCCCTTAATCCATCACCGTACATGTATCACCTCGTGCTCGATGGCCTGGAGCTCGTGGGTAGCTCCCCCGAGCTACTGGTACGCGTTGCCGACGGAAAACTTACTGTACGTCCGATTGCCGGAACGCGACCTCGGGGAACTACGCCGGAGGAAGACGCTGCGCTGGCCTCGGAGCTACTGGCCGACGAGAAGGAGCGAGCCGAACATGTCATGCTTGTAGACCTCGGCCGAAACGATGTGGGACGTCTCGCCAGGTTTGGAACTGTTCGCGTTACTGATCTGATGACGGTGGAGCGATACTCACATGTGTTTCACATCGTCAGTCAGGTGGAGGGAGAACTCGCTAAGGGATCGAGCGCAATCGATGCATTCCGCGCTGTCTTCCCCGCAGGAACGATGACTGGCGCGCCCAAGGTAAGGGCGATGGAGATTATTGATGAACTCGAACCGGAGCGGAGAGGCGCCTACGCTGGAGCCATCGGATTGATCGGGGCTGGCGATGAGCGAATGGACCTGGCAATAACGATTCGCACCTGTGTGATAGCGGACGGCGTGGCGTCCGTGCAGGCTGGTGGAGGCATCGTTCACGACAGTGTGCCGGAACTCGAATGGATGGAGACTGAAAACAAGGCGCGCGCGCTGTTGACAGCAATCGGACGAGTGCGCGCTGTCCTATGACTTTTGTTCTCGTCTCTCCCAATGGGGACCGCCGATTTTCCGTTGGGTCTGACGACACGCTTGTGGTTGGACGAGATGTTGGCTGCGATGTGCCCATACTCGAGCAAGGGGTTTCGCGCCGTCATGCAGAGCTAAGAGCGAGCAGCGACGGTGTGCGGATTACTGATCTCGGAAGCCGCAACGGTACGTGGATAAATGGGCATCGTATAAGCGAGAGAATTGCCTCTCCGAATGACTCCATTTCCTTCGGCTCGGTGAAGTTTCTGTTGCTGAGGGAGACTGACGCCATAAACGTCACCGCTACCACCATGATACCGCTCGACGGCTCGGCCACGATGATGCGCGAACGTGTGATGCCGTCCAACGAAGATGCCGTTACAGAGATCGCCGGCCGACGATTTTCGCAGCTGGTAACCATTGCGCAGAGACTCGGTGGTGGTGGTTCGGTCGATGAGCTGCTGACAACCATTGTTGACGGTTTGTTCGATGCTTTCGATGCGGACCGCGTTGCAATCGTAATGACTGCGGAAGACGGATCTCTCGACACCAGAGTGGCGCGCGATCGAACCGGCGGTGAGGTCGGGCGAAGTACGCCGAGAGCCATTGCAAAAGGGGTTGCCGAACGTCAACGCGCGCTCCTCACACACGACGCCCGCGCCGATGAACGCACTGCAGGGGAGTCAGTGATCGTACAGGAGGTTCGTTCGGCGATGGCCGTGCCTTTACTGGACGACAAGCGTGTCACGCTCGGTGTGCTCTACGTCGACAATTTGCGCAACGTGAACGCTTTCAGCGAGGATGACCTGGCGTTTCTTGTAGCCTTTGCCGGCATTGCAGCGGTTGCGGTCGACCGTGAATACACGCTGGAACGGCTGCGAAAGGCGGCGCGAGTGCGCGAAAACTTCGAACGCTACTTCACACCTCAGCTGGCTGATCGAATCGCGTCAGAAACTGGCATCGTTGCTCCCGGCGGAGTGCGCAGACATGTCGTTGTGCTGTTCAGCGACATTCGTGGATTTACTCCCATTGCGGAATCGCTGGCACCGATGAAACTCGCAGCTCAGCTCAACGAGTATTTTGGCGTTATGGTCGATTGCATCTTCAGACACGAAGGTGCGCTGGACAAGTTTATCGGTGATGCGCTCATGGCGTACTGGGGAATCCCTGCGGCCAGTGATCAGGATGCAGCCAGGGCGTTGCTTGCTGCGCAGGACATGCAGCGGAATCTGGCAGTGCTGAATACCAGATGGAAAACAGAAGGCCGCCCGGTACTCACCGCTGGAATCGGCCTGCACGCCGGAGAAGCTTTCATCGGTAATATCGGCTCCCCACGTCGCCTCGAGTACACCCTTATAGGCGATACCGTCAACGTCACCAGTAAACTTTGTGCTGAAGCTAAAGGTGGAGAAATTCTGCTGAGCGATTCCGTGCATAGCGCACTCCAGTCGACTGAAGGGCTCGAACTACGGAATGACCTTACTCTTGCCCGTTCCTCGTCCCGTATAGGCGTTTACGGCACTGCCGCAGAATGAGCAGTGAGTGAGCAGTGAATGAAGCCGCGCCCGGGATACGGGGTAACGTCACGCCCCCCGGTTTCAGCAGGGGAGTTCGCGGAGCGATCGAGTTCGTCGCGCGGAACGATGCCTTCGACGAAGTCAACGACGTACTTGCGAAGCACGGTTCGCTGTACGAATGGGCGCGGCTTCAACCGCAGAACAGGGTGCTCCGAGGGCGGGCGCCGGTGTACGTCGCAACGTTTCCGGTGAGTGGTTTGCAGGTGGCGGTTCGACATGCGTGGCATGGTGGCTTCCTGGCGCCAATCACGCGAGACCTGTTCCTGGCACCAACTCGCGCCCCGCGGGAGTTGAATACCTCCCTCCAACTGGCTGCAGTTGGTGTAGCAACGACTGCGGTCATCGGTTTCTCCGCCATCCGCACGCTGCGGTTTTTTCGTCGTGTAGATGTCATGTCCACGTACATGCCGGATGCGATCGATCTTGGGGCGGTAATCGAGGGACATACTCCTCACTTTTCTGTTGAAGAGATCGTCTGCGCACTGTCAATCCTTCTCCAGCAGCTTGACCGCGCGGGCGCGATTCATCCTGATCTCAATGCGAAGAACATCCTGCTGTCCCGATGTACCAATGGCCACATCGAGGCGGCCGTTATCGACGTGGATGTAATACGACTCGCCCGCGCCCCACTTTCACCGCACACGCGTAGGGAAAATCGTTCGCGCCTGGCTCGATCGATCAAAAAGATCGCTGCGATTTCGCGCCCGAACCGGCAGGCAGGCGATGCGGCGAATGCACGCGCGATAACACTGCTGGGCGCTCATCCCAACTTTGATGGAGTGGTCCGGCAGCTTCTCGAGGTTTGCGAAAGTGACGTCTGAAAGACCAATCGCTCCAATCAGCGCATTTAGAACCGATCCGCCACTGCCGGCACATCGGCTGGACAACGTTGCAATCGTAATGATGAGCGCAGTTGGCGACGTCGTTCACGTCATGCCGCTCATTCACGCAATCAAGGAGCACAACCCGCATTCCAGAATTACCTGGGTGCTTCAGCCGGGCCCGGCGTCTCTGGTGCGAGGCCATCCGCTGGTAGATGAGATCATCGAGTTCGACCGCACGAAAGGCTGGCGAGCGTTTGCCGAGGTCAGACGAAAGCTCAGTGCGCGACGCTTCGACGTTGTACTTGTTCTGCAGGTGTACTTCAAGGCCGGGATTGTTACATCGTTCATTGATTCCCCGGTAAAACTGGGCTTCGACAAGCGTCGAGCCCGTGACGCAAACTGGCTTTTCAGCACTCATCGAATCGCCTCGGGGCCGAATCAACATGTGCAGGATCAGTACTTCGAATTCATGAACGCACTTGATATTCCATACGGTAGTCCGGTTTGGGAGCTCGGCCCATGGAACGACGAAGAAAAGGCATGGCAACGCAGCTTCCTTACGCAATTCACAAAACCCGTAGCGCCGATTGTCGTCGCAACCAGCAAGGCGGACAAGGACTGGATGCCCGAACGCTGGGCGGAAGTGTGCAGGATTCTGTGGGACGAATTCGACCTGCAGCCCGTGCTGGTTGGTGGCGAATCCGACCGGGAGCTCGCCGCAGAAAAGCATATTCTGGGCGAAGCCCCGATGGCGTTCTCGGCGCTAGGCAGCGGTCTCCGACGATTGGCCGCTATTCTCGATGGCGCCGTCGTGGCGATCTCTCCCGATACTGGCCCCCTGCACCTCGCTGTATCGTTGCGCACGCCGGTTATCTCACTTATGGGATATACCAACCCGAAACGTGTTGGTCCCTACGACTACTGCCGCGACCTCATGATCGACGGGTACGGCGACCCAGGCGAGAATTATCCGCTCGACGCATCCTATCGTCGCGGTCGTATGCTTGGCATAACTGTGGCGCAGGTACGCGAGAAACTCATTTTGTGGCGAGAACGGTATGCAGAGGAGCGCTATGCGTTGTTACAGGAGAGAAATCACGAGTATCTTCAGCGAGAGACCGGGCCGTAGCTGTAGTTAAGACCAAGTTGGCGGAAAAGAGCAATCAATCTTGCCAGTGGCAGTCCCATGACAGCGAAATAGTCGCCTTCGATTCGTTCGATGTTCGTGGCGCCAAACCCCTGGATGCCGTAAGCACCCGCCTTGTCCATCGGCTCGCCTGTTCGTACATACGCGCGGATCGACTCGTCCGAGAGAGGTAGGAACGTCACCGAAACTTTTTCGACGGCCGAACGCGTTTGTCCCCTGAATGAAACGGCGACCGCGGTGAGAACAACATGAGTGCGCCCGCTCAGTTTGCCGAGCATCGAGACGGCGTCGGCTTCGTCGATGGGCTTTCCCAGAATTTTGTTGTCGCAAATCACGATTGTATCGGCGCCGACAACGACATCTTCCGGGTGCTGCAACGCAAGAACGGCTGCCTTTTGCTCGGCGAGGCGCTTGCAGTGAGGTTCGGGCTGTTCTCCGGGCAGGATGGTCTCGTCAATGTCAGCGGGGCGCACGATGTGTGGTATGCCCACGAGTGACAGCAGCTCCCGTCTTCTTGGAGACTGCGAAGCAAGTACGACTTGCACTGCGGTTGCGTTCATCTACGGTGCGTAAGAATACGGAAGCAATTCATCGGACCGAATCGCGGCGAGAAAGTTGCAATCGTAACGGTCGTCCATCGCTGTATAGTTCTTTCGGTGCATGCTGCGTTGAATTTTCGTTGCATCTTTCCTTCATAATTCGTTGCACGTCACCATGCACGTCACCATGCACGTCACCATGCACGTCACGGTGCACTGCGGGGCTCGCGCTCTATCCAGAACGTTACGGGTCCATCGTTCGTGAGTGAAACATCCATCATGGCGCCGAACTCACCACATTGAACATCTATGCCCCGCTCTCGCAATGTCAGAATTAGCCCATCGTACAATTTTACCGCTGCTTCGGGTGTCGCTGCTTCGACAAAGGACGGACGGCGGCCCCGCTGAGTATCGCCGTATAACGTGAATTGTGAAACAACCATAATTGCGCCGTGCCGTTCGATCACACTTTGGTTCATGCGTCCCTCGAGGTCGGAGAATATTCGCAGTCCCAGTATTTTCTCAACCATCCAACGCACTTCTATATCGGAATCCGAATGGGTAAACCCGACGAAGAGCAGTAGTCCAGGCCCGATATTCCCAGCGGTTCTGGGCGCTTTATCAATTTCGTTCGACCGAATTCGTACTTCGGCCTGGGACACCCGCTGAACAAGAATTCGCATAACTCTAATTAATTCGCTCCGTCCGTTCATTGCGAACGTGTCGGAGAATGTCATTCAGGATAAACGTGCAACCACGACTCGCACTACACCTAGAACTGGTACCAGCAAGCGGCATCGCGGGCGACGCTGGCGCTGAGCGCGCCTTCCTCGGCGCATGTGCCGCGTGGCTGGGGCTCGATGGGGGGCACCACCTCGACTGGGATGCCCCCTCCAACCATACGCTGGACGGCGGACGAATCCTCAGGTGGGCACCGTTTCGTCAGGGCGACTCAGTGCTCGCTGATATCGTTGTTCACGCGCCCGACCCGCTCGATCGTTCATTGCAATGGTCCACGCAGGTCACCTACGTGGCGTCGACGGCTTCAGATGGAGCCGTTCAACGACAGCTAAATATTCGCGTTGGAACAGATGGCGGAAGTGAGAACGGCGCACCACCACCGGTGCGGCCACCGCGCCTTCTGCCCGAGCTCGACGTGTCGTTTAACCTTATCTCGAACGACGGGCCACTTCAACGCGTACCCACGCAGCTGGAGGCCGGCACACTCGACGCATTCGTGCGGTTCGTGCTTTCGGATCCGGCGCGCACAATGCCGGTTCTCCTGCTGACCGAGTTGCCCGAAGGTGGCTACGTAATACCGCCGGAGCAGTTCGCATCAGAGTTTTTCGGACTCGGACTCTGTTTCATGCTGCGGCACTCTGACACTTTTGCGCTCTCGGATGCTGTGGGTGGACATGCGCGAAGCGTTTTTCTGGGTTCCGCTCGAGCCTACCTGCCTGGGTTCACACTGGACGCTGATCCATTTCAGCATCCACTGGTTCTTGCGCGCGCACTTGCGCTCCCTGGCGAGCGACGACGACTCGTTCAGAGACTGGCAGAAGTTTCGGTTCAGCGACCGTTCACTGATCCGGGCATCGTAGACGTTCTCCGCGACGCGAGAGCCGAAGCTTATGGCCGTCGTCCAGATGCAGCGGATGCAATGCTGGCTACCGAATCCGGCGCGGAGCTGGATCGCACTCAGTTACTGTCGATCATGCGGCAGTATGAGGAGTCGGCGCATCAGTCGGAAGGCGAGCTGCTGCGAACTCGCGACCGACTCTCGGAAATACGGGCGCTTCTGAAAGACGAACGCGCAAAAAGCCGATCGCTCCGAACGACTCTCGCTGCGATCAGGGAGCGCCAGCCGCTCGCGAAACCCGCCAGCGATGCCCCGGAGTCGGTTTTGGAAGCCGTCGAACGCGCCCTGGCGATCTACTCCGACGCGCTCTCACTTCTGCCATCTGCATTTACCTCTGCCGAAGCGTCGACGTTTCCCGATCCTGATGTCGCGTGGCAATATCTCAAGGCACTGGGCGAGGTCGCCAGGAGAAGGCAGGATCGGGCCCTTGGGCGCTCGCTCCCCGAAGTTTTCGCAGATCTGGGGGTGGACTACTCGCCGGGGCCGGCAGACGACGCGCGCAGAACACCGTATGTCTTCAGCAATGGTGAGCGCGACATCGAATGCGCCGATCAGTTGAGAAAGGGAAGCAATCCAAATACTTGCCTGCGAATCTACTTTACCTCAGCCGACGACGGCGGCTTCATCATCGGACATGTTGGCAGGCAGATCGAGGTGCCCGACTCGGTTTAGCAACGGGATGCAGTCGCTACGGTTGCGTCTCGTGAAATACAACCGTGTCCTCATGTTGCAACGCTCTGCGAAGCGCCCACTGATCCTGAAATAGCACCACCACGTTCCCCTTGTGATCGAACAATCGGAGTCGGCCGAGTCCATTCGCGACGCGGTCGACTTCTTCTTTGGGCCCAGTTATCCACCGGGGATAACGGTAAGTCATGCTCTCGAAGCGACAGGGAGCCTGATACTCGTGTTCGAGCCTGAACGCCATCACGTCGAATTGCAGCTGTCCAACAGCTCCGACGATCGGCTGCGGGCCTGCCAGACTCTCCATATAGAACACCTGTGCAGCGCCCTCCTCGGTTAGTTGGCGGAGTCCGCTGTCAAACTGTTTGCGGCGAAGAGGATCAGCGGGAATGACTCGCGCGAAATGCTCAGGCGGAAATCTCGGAATACCGCTGAACTCGAGTTTGCCATCTCCGCCCAGAGTGTCGCCGATTCGAAGCGTTCCCCTGTCCATTATTCCGATGACGTCGCCCGGCCACGCCTCTTCGACGCTCACCCGCTCACGCGCCATTATTTGCTGTGGTGCGGAGAGTCTAATCTGCTTGGTTGAGCGCTGGTGAAGCGTTTGCTTTCCTGCCTCAAAATGGCCGGACACGATTCGCACAAAAGCGACACGATCCCGATGCTTCGGGTCCATGTTCGCCTGGATCTTGAAAACAAAGCCCGTGAACGCGATATCGGTGGGCTGCACTTCACCCGTCGTCGCCTCACGGGCACTCGGTGGTGGAGCCAGCTCCAGAAACTCCCGCAAAAACGGCTCAATTCCAAAATTGGTGAGTGCACTACCGAAGAACACGGGCGTCAGCGAGCCGTCGAGTACGCGCGCATGATCGAACGGATGGCCGGCGGCGTCGAGCAACTCAAGATCGTTTCGAAGGCGCTCATGCGTCGCAGCGCCGAGCACTTCAGCAACCGCGGGATCTGTCGCACTCAGGGATTTCTCCTGCGCGCGGGACGCTCCTCGGTCCGTGCTTCGCGCAAAGAGATGTATCCGGTCATAGCGGCGATCGAACACACCCACAAACACGTCGTCGTTGAAGATCGGCCATGTGGCAGCGTAGCAATCGATTCCAAGGTCGGCCTCCACATCCTGAATCAGTTTGAGCGGGTCTTCGCCGTAGCGATCACACTTGTTGACCAGCGTGAAAATCGGCGTTCTACGACGTTTGCAAACCTCGAAAAGCTGACGGGTGCGCTCCTCCACGCCACGTCTGTTGTCGAGAAGCATGATGGCACTATCGGCAGCTACGAGAGTGCGATATGTGTCTTCCGAGAAATCTTCATGGCCCGGCGTGTCCAGAAGGTTCAGCTGAAAACCCTCGAACTCGAACTGGAGAACACTCGACGTCACCGATATACCACGCTCCTGCTCGAGCTGCATCCAGTCCGAAGTAGCGTGACGGGTTGCTCGACGCGCCTTTACGGAGCCCGCCAGGTGAATCGCACCGCCGTACAAAAGCAGCTTCTCGGTGAGCGTGGTTTTACCGGCATCCGGGTGAGAAATGATGGCGAATGTCCTCCTTCGCGATACCTCCCGCTCCAGCTGCGTGCTTTTTGTCTCCCTTATTGCTAGCTGCTCAACTTCAGTCGTCATAAGCGAAAACTAGTCGGATTTGCCGCTTCCGTATTGCCAGCGCTCGATGAGGATGCCGACGAACATTGCCGGAAGCCACGCGGCGAAAATGGCGAAGGCCACCATGCTTTGTCTCGCCACAAGCAGCGCCATGGACGCCATGCTTATTGTGGCTATCCCCAGGAGACCGTTTCTCCGCCACTTGCGAGGTTTCTCGGCGGTTCGCGCCGTTCGTTGTACCATGAAAGCCGCTATGGCAATTGCGATGAAGCTCAAGGCGAATTGTAAAAGCACGTAATGCGTGGGGAATGAGATCTGAAGTGGGGTTTCAATCCGGCGTACCCGCTTCGGTTGAGCTAATAATCGAGATCGTCGAGCGAACGAGGCCAGTCCTGCTTCAGCAGTCGTGACAACGCCCGATCAGCAAGCAGGCGGTCGCCGGTCTGACAGTGTACACAATAGTTCGTCTCCCTGCCGGAGTAACGAATTCGCTGAATCGGTGAGTGGCATTTTGAGCATGGTAGGCCAAATTTGCCATGCGCGGACATCTCTTCGTGAAACGCGGTAACTTTATCCGGAAATTGGTCTCCCGCTGACTGCCGAAGGCGAGCGGTCCAGGCTTCGAGCGTTTCTTTCATTGATTCAAAAAGCCGCTCGACCTCGTCGTCGGTTATTCGACGGGTCAATAGTAACGGGGACAACCCGGCCGCATGCAACATCTCATCTGAATACGCATTCCCAATTCCGCTGAAAAGGCGCGGATCTGTGAGGGCGCGCTTGACCGTGTGATTCTCGCTGCGAAGCCGCGCCGCGAACTCGGAGACAGAAACCTCGAAGGGCTCCAAACCGCCGCGGTCGAACGAAAAAAGCGACTCCTCACCCTTCACCAGGCTGATGGCACATCGACGTGTGCTTCCAGCTTCAGTCAGGTAAAGCACGCCATGGGGAAACTGGAATGCTGCCATCACATGTCGTCCTTTTATCGGCCTCGCAGTATCCCGCCAGCGAAGCCGCCCTGCAATCATCAGGTGAATAACCGAAAACAGCTCGTGCTCAAAACAGAGCACGAGCTGTTTTCCGATCCTTCGTACCGCGATAACACGAGCTAGTCTGAATTCATCGAGGCCCGGACTTACGGTGCGCAGCACAAATGGATTGTGAACCGTGATTCGCTCCAGGGGCTGGCCAACAACCAGTGCCTGAAGATGTTCAAGGTAAACTGCAAGATCAGGAAGCTCCGGCACCGGATTAGCTCTCGTGCCTCGCGAGCCTACTCCACCGTCACCGACTTGGCCAGGTTACGCGGCTGGTCGACATTGCACCCACGCTTTACCGCTATGTAGTAAGCGAGCAGCTGCAGTGGCACACTCGCCAGTATGGGCATGAGCAGATCTACGGTTTCCGGTACGCGGAACTCGTAGTCTAACTTTCCGGCGAGCGAAGGCTCCTCGCGGGTGGTAATTGCGATGATCTTGCCCTTTCGCGCTTTCACTTCCTGAATGTTGGAAGCGATCTTTTCGAACACGGCATCGTGTGGTGCAATACACACCACCGGCATCATCTCGTCGATGAGCGCGATAGGGCCATGTTTCATCTCCGCGGCCGGATATCCCTCGGCGTGAATGTAGCTGATCTCCTTGAGCTTCAACGCGCCTTCGAGAGCCGCAGGGAAATTGTATCCGCGTCCTAGATACAAAAAATTGGTCGAGCGTTTGAATTCATCAGCCAGCGCTTCGATTTCGTCAGCGCGATCGAGAATCGACTGAATCTGCTCCGGAAGCTTCGCCATCGCCTGCGCTATCTCCCGCCCTCGCTGCACCGACAGGTCGCGCAGACGCGCAAGCTTGAGCGTGAACAACGCTAGTGCAATCACCTGACTAGTGAACGCTTTGGTACTCGCGACACCAATTTCGGGCCCGGCGTGCACATATATGCCACCGTCATCCTC
>JBBSTN010000020.1:0-18860 GCA_038235845.1 Gemmatimonadales bacterium
GGCGACAACCGTCTGGCTTCTTCCGACCGAACGCGAAGGATTCAGCGTCGGTGTGATCGAGGCGATGGCGGCGGGGCGGGCGATCGTGAGCACGCGCTGCGCGGGGAATGACGAAGTGCTCGTTGACGGTCGCAATTCGCTCACCGTGCCGGTGGGCAATGTGCGTGCGGTGGCGACCGCGCTACGGCTGCTCCTCGCCGATAACGGGCTGCGCGAACGGTTGGGGGGCTGCGCCCGAGCCGACGCCGAGCCGTATTCGCTCGACGCCATGGCGGACGCCTACATCGCGCTGTACCGCAGCGCCCCCGGAGGCAGCTCGCGATAGCGGCTGTCGACGCCGCGGTGGCACTCTGCCGGCGCAAGCGATCGTGACTACGAGTGGATCCACGCGGCGTGTCACGCAGCTTCAGCACCGGTTGCGGAAGCTGCGCGCGAGAATGGGCTCTCGCACATTACTCAGCCAGCTTTTTGAGGACATCCTACCCGATGGTCGCGTCCTTGCGACTGGCCTAAGGGGGCGACTATCTGCTACGCTGAAAAAAGCGCATCCTGCTCCGCCCGCAGACGATCTACATATCTACCTGCCGGCAGCACAACGTCATCATACGAAAGCACCTGGTCCTTCACTACCGCGCGAGTAACGCGACAGTTCTCAGCCAACCCTACGGGAAGCAGCCGATTGGAACGTTGTACACTCGCGTTCTCGCATTGCCCGTAAACCATGTAGCCGCCCATTCCGTCGATCGTCTCGCCGGCCAAAAGGTCGCGCTTCGCCGTTGCCACAACCTCGACCGTCGGAGCGCCGGCCGGTGTCACGACGTGATCGCCAAAGTCGACAGCTCTCGAGATGGAAAACGGTACTTCCAGATGGCAGAGATGATACGGGTGGTAGAAGCTGTATAGGGGCCCTGGCCCAAGCTTGTACAGCTCGAGACGATGACGCTGCTTCGGATCGTCGACCGCCGCGAGACAATAGACACCCGGCGCTGGGGTCGCCCCCACAACGTAGTCGACGATGCCGCCCCACTTTTCCAACTGTTCGTAGTCGTAGCGGGTGGTGAGTTCGTCCACATGCCCGGAGTGATCCCAGCCGAACATCCCGCGCTGAGGAACGTGAAAGCCGGTTGCATTGGCCACCACTGCCTGCTCGAACGACATCTTGGTACCGTCTGCAAAACTTGCCACCATATCAGCCTTTTGCCCCCAGCGCTCCGCGAACGCCTGCTGGGTGGCGGGTGTGCGATACGGATCCTGCAGCCCCTTGTTGTTGCCGAGTACGAGCGGCCGCAACCCCATCGCCTTTACGTAGCGGAAGAGGTTGAGTTCGACGCCGGGCTGGTCGCCGTCGCAATCGGTGAAGATCACGCCCGCCTTGTCCGCGTAAACCTTCAAAATCGGTCCGACGGTGCCGTGAAGCTCGGCGTCCATCAGCACGATATGCTTGCCATGCGCGATGGCTTCCATCACCACCGCGGCTGCAAAGTCGACCGCGCCCGTTACCTCGTGAACAACTTCGACGTTTCCCGCGCGCGCAAGAAGCATGGCATCAGTGGTGATCGCGACGCGACCGTTGGAGATCGCATCCTCCAGCTCGGCAACCGTGCTCACTTCGCAAATATCAGTGACGCCGGCTTCTTCGTAACAGCGCCGAGCCTGGTCGAGGTTGCGATTGGAGATGGCAACGAGGCGCATACCAGGGCTCACATTGATGAGCTGGTTGGCGGTTGCACGCGCCATGAATCCGGCGCCCACCATTGCCACCCGAATGGGTCGGCCTTCCTCCTCGCGTTTTCGAAGTGCGTTGTCTATGAGAATCATGGGGCGCCCGGAAGGAGAAGTGGCCAGGCCAAGTCCCGTGCGCTGATCATGGCGACAGGCAGGGGCCAGGCGATGGCAAGCGAGGGGTCGTCGTGACGAAGACCGCGATCATTGCCGGGTGAGTACAGGCTGCTCATCTGATAGAACACCTCGGTTTCGTCTTCCAGGGTCTGAAATCCGTGGGCAAATCCGACGGGGATGTAAAGCGCTGACCGATTTTCGCCCGTTAGCTCCACCGCAGCGTGCCGAAGATACGTCGGCGACCCCGGACGGATATCGATCAAGACGTCGAGGACCGCGCCGCGTGTGCAGCGCACCAGCTTGATCTCACCTGCCGACCGCTCGCTTGGAGATATCGCAGCGGGCAGTACTCCGCCGGTCGTCATCTCCTCCGCTGATGCGGCAGAGTAGTGCATGCCGCGCACTGTCCCGCCCAACTTGTTGAACGAGACGTTGCACTGGGCAACGCATGTTTCGAGTCCCTGCTCTTCAAACTCTGTTGTGCAGAAGGTTCGGGCAAAAAAACCGCGCTCGTCGGCTCGGGGTTCAATCTCGACGAGATATGCACCGGATAGCGGTAGTTCGGTGAATTTCACCGTGCTCTACCCACGCATAGCCCGCACCCATTCCCACAGATCAACCTCACGCTGCCCAGAAAAAATTCTCGTCAATCTGTTGGGTGCGCAGGAGATGCTCGAGCTGCCGGAGCCGCGTATATCCCTTTCCCGTAAACGTGTCGGCATCGAGATCGATGCGGGCGAAGAGTTCATGAAGCTGTTCGGCACCCCGCTGTGCATTCCACTCGCAGGCAAAACCAGGCAGCTCTTCGCTGATCTTTTGAAATGACACCTTGTAGCTGCGGTTGTCGGAGTCGTTCGATCCGAAGCTCAACTTGCACCCCGGAAACGCCTCTGCCACAATCTCGGCGATCGCTCGGACTGTGTAGTTCTGCTCCGTGCTTCCAACGTTGAAGGTCTGGGCGTGTACAGCGTCGCGTGGTGCCTCCACCGCGCAGACAACTGCCTTCGCGATGTCGAGTGCGTGGACCAGGGGCCGCCAGGGCGTGCCGTCGCTCGTCATCGAGATCTCACCGGTCGTCCAGGCCAATCCCGCCAGGTTGTTGAGCACCAGGTCGAAACGCATGCGAGGGGACGCGCCAAATGCAGTCGCATTGCGCAGAAAAACGGGAGAAAACGCGCCTCCCGCCATGCCGCCTACGTCCCGCTCTACCAATGTTTTGCACACTGCATAGGCAGTCTGCGGATTGAGCGGGGATGTTTCGCTCATCAACCCCTCGGCTGCGGCGCCATATACGCTGCAGGATGACGTGTACACGAATCGTTCGATTCCAACACTTCGCGCGAGCTCAGCGAGCCGGACCGACCCCTGATGGTTGATCTCGTACGTGACATTTGGCGCCAGTTGTCCGGCCGGGTCGTTGGAAAGCTCGGCCATATGAACTACCGCATCCATTCCATCAAGATCATCTGCCCTGATCGTCCGAAGGTCCTTGTTGAGAGTTTCGGGGGACTGCCCCGGCAGATTATAGAGCCAGCCACTCTTAAAGTAGCCAGTGTCCAGGCCGACTACTGAATGGCCCCGTTTTATGAGAGAGCGTGCCACCAGGGTGCCAAGGTAGCCCTCCGTTCCTGTCACAAAGATTTTCATTCTAGGAGCTGATTTGTCAAAGTTTTTCAGAGGTCCGCCCCGATCATCGCACAGACGTCGAACGCATGATCAGAATACCTGCACCGTGGGAATAGGAACAACAAACTTTCCGCCCCACTCACGCACGTATGGCATCTGGGCCACGATTTCGTCGCGTAAGTTCCATGGAAGAATCAGTACATAGTCGGGCTGAACTTCGCGGATGGAGTCGGGATCCAAAATGGGAATATGGGTTCCGGGGAGATAACAGCCGATTTTGTGCGGACTCCGGTCGACCGTGAAGTCGATGTAGTCTGTTCGGATTCCGCAATAGTTAAGCAGGGTGTTGCCCTTGGCGGGGGCGCCGTAGCCAACGATTCGCTTTCCGTCGCGTTTGGCAGCAATGCAGAACTCGACCAAGGCGTTCTTGGTGCTCCTTACCTTCTCTCCGAAGGCGGCGTAGAGCTCGGGCTGGTTATAGCCCGCCGCCAACTCGCGATCGCGGAGCGCGCGGACCGCCGAGGTAACTTCGCGCTCGGCGCCTTCGTGCCGGGCAAAGATGCGAAGTGACCCGCCATGTGTTGGCAGCTCGGTGACGTCGAAAATCGTAAGCCCGTGAGAGGCAAAGACCTTCTCCACAGTCAGAAACGAGAAGTAGGAGAAATGTTCGTGGTAGACGGTGTCAAACTGGTTGTTGTCCATCAGCTGATGGAGATGGGGGAACTCCATGGTGATTACCCCTTCCGGCTTGAGCAGCAGCTTCATTCCGGCGACGAAATCATTCAGGTCTGGTACGTGCGCAAGCACGTTGTTGCCCAGCAGCAGGTCAGCCTGCCTGCCATCCGCCACCATCGCCTCGGCCGTTTCACGCCCGAAAAACTTCCGCAAGGTCGGAATACCGTCGCGTTCCGCCACGTCAGCGACGTTTTGCGCGGGCTCTACACCAAGCACCGGCACTCCCATCCCAACGAAATTGCGCAGCAGGTAGCCGTCGTTGCTGGCAATTTCAACCACGAGACTTTCGGGCCCCAACTCAAAACGCCCTGCTGCCATCTCCGAGTACATGCGGGCGTGCTCGAGCCAGCTATTGGAGTATGACGAGAAATAGGCGTAATCCTCGAAAATGGCTTGCGGGCTCTCGAACTCCTCAAGCTGCACTAAATGGCACGCCTCGCAGTGATGCACCTGAAGTGGGTAAAACGCTTCCATTCGCTGGAGTGCGTCCTTCCTGATGTAGCTATTCGCCAGCGGCGACATTCCGAGATCGAGAAACGGCTCTGCAAGCGGAGCGGCGCAGAACCGACAGTTGGCGCTCACCACACCTTCCATGGAGGGTTGCCGCTTTTCCAGAGGTCCTCCAGCTTCGATTTGTCGCGAAGTGTGTCCATTGGCTGCCAGAATCCGACGTGTCGAAAAGCCTTTAGCTCTCCGTCCGCAGCCAGACGCTGGAGTGGTTCGCCTTCCCAGACGGTCATATCACCTTCGACATAGTCGAGCACTTTAGGGTCAAGCACAAAGAATCCGCCGTTCACCCAGCCACCGTCACCATTTGGTTTTTCTTTGAATGCATGAACGGTGTCAGGGTCTGCAGCAGGGTCATGATCGTGAGACATCGAAAGCATCCCAAAACGTCCTTCCGGCTGAGTGGCGGTAAGCGTGGCGAGCTTTCCGTGATCCCGGTGAAACCTGATCAGCGCCGAGATGTCGACATCGCTCAGGCCGTCGCCGTAGGTCATGCAGAAGGGTTCGTCGTCAAGGTACTCGCGGATCCGACGCAGCCTGCCACCCGTCATGCTCTTCTCGCCTGTGTCCACAACTGTCACTTTCCAGGGTTCAGACGGCACACCGTGGGCGGTTGTGGTGTTACTGCGAAGGTCGAAAGTGACGTCACTCATCCGCAGGAAATACTCGGAGAAGAATTCCTTGATAATCCAGCCTTTGTATCCAGCACAAATAACGAAGTCGTTGATCCCATGAGCCGAGTAAATCTTCATGATGTGCCAGAGGATGGGCAGGTTGCCAATCTCGACCATAGGCTTTGGGCGTATAGTGGTTTCCTCAGACAGGCGCGTACCGAGTCCGCCTGCCAGCAAAACAGCTTTCATCTGATGAGTGTGTTGATGATGGGTCTCAAGGTTGTTTCGAACATGGCGGTCGTCGGTCAGTTGGCAACTCAATGAATGGTGCTGTTCCGCAGATAACGAATAGCAGGCAGATGGGTCACTGGCGAGGTCGCCTCACTCGTTTTATTGATAACGCGCCCAGGATCGCAAGTTACGTTTTGGAGGGTGCGAGAATCATGTTCGTGCAGCAAACGAAGCCTGCGCAGTCGTTTCAACTTTATGGAATCCTATTTTGAGTAACTCGGTCGGACCCGGTGGTGCCCTTGGTCTCACAGGTCGATATGAGCAGGTAGACGGTGGCGGTTCGGGGTCGGGGTCGGGGTCGGCGTCGGAGACAGAGCCACAATTGCGGAAGACAGTCGAGAGCGAGCCGCCGAAGCGTACGGTGGTGCAGCAATTTCGCGAGATCGGACATGAACTCTGGACGCACCGCGAGCTGGCAATCCAGTTGACGATGCGGGACATCCGCCTCCGTTACAAGCAGGCTGCGATGGGGTTTGGCTGGGCTCTTCTCATGCCCGTCTTTGTTGTGATGGCCGGATTAATAGTTCGCTACGCAATGGCATCGTACGCCGGCACGTCGCTCCAGGTGGCGGAGGTGGGCGGAATCGCGGTCAAGGCTGTGGTTTGGTCGTTTTTTGCCGGCGCGCTCGGATTCTCCACGGGTAGTCTCGTCGCGAATACCGTTCTCGTCACGAAGGTCTATTTCGCGCGCGAAGTGCTTCCTATCGCAGCAACAGTTGCGCAGGCAATCGACAGTGCAGTTGGTGCCAGTGCGGTGGCGATACTGCTTGTTGCGATCGGTTGGCGTCCGACCACAGCGCTGGTGTGGCTTCCGTTGCTCGTGCTGCTCACGTTCACTTTCACGGTCGCCGCCGGCCTCTTTCTGAGTTGCGCGAATCTTTTCTACCGGGACGTCAAGTACATCGTACAAATCGTGCTGACGTTTGGAATATTCTTTACCCCGGTGCTTTTCGAGCCGGTGATGTTCGGGCCACGTGGCGCCCGTCTGCTTATGCTCAATCCACTTTCGCCATTGCTCGAAGGGCTCCGCCTGAGTGTGGTTGAAGGGCACAACCTGCTTGAGCCGCTGACGCAGTTCACTCGCGCGGGAGCCGCAGTACTGACATGGAGCCCCTGGTATCTGGTTTATTCCGCTGCCTGGGCCATTTTCGGGCTGGCGCTCTCGGCGCTCATGTTCCACAAGCTCGAGCTGATCTTTGCGGAGTACATCTGAGTGAGTAGCGCACCGGTCAGCGTCCGTCATCTGAAAAAGCGGTTTAGACGTGGCGAACGCCACGATAGTTTGCGCGACCTTCTGCCGTCCATCGCGAGGAAAATATTCCGGCGGAACGGGCCGAAGGCTCCGGAGCTGGGCGCCAACGATTTCTGGGCTGTTAACGACGTCAGCTTCGAGGTACAGCGCGGCGAAGCTCTTGGCATTATCGGCCCGAACGGTGCCGGTAAGTCGACGATGCTCAAGCTCCTCACCCGCATCCTGCCGCCAACCAGCGGTCGGTGCGAAGTGAACGGGCGCGTCGGCGCGCTCATAGAGCTTGCCGCTGGTTTCCACCCCGACCTTACGGGTCGTGAAAATGTTTATCTGCAGGGCGCGATCATGGGCATGCGCCGACGCGAGATTGCTGCTGTGCTCGACGGCATCATCGACTTTGCAGGCGTCGAGGCGTTCATCGACACGCCCGTAAAACGATTCTCATCCGGAATGAACGCGCGGTTGGGCTTTTCCATCGCCGCACACCTCAACCCCGAGGTGATGATAATTGACGAAGTGCTTGCCGTTGGTGACCTCAAGTTTCAGGAAAAGTGCATCGAGCGAATGCGTCAGTTCAAACGCGATGGCGCAGCGATCGTATTTGTCTCGCACAACATGCAGGCCATTAGCGTGCTCTGTGATCGCGCGCTCTACCTCAACTCCAGTGTGCAGGCGGAAGGTACGCCATCCGCCGTTATAGGCGACTACCTGAAGCAGTCGGGATCGCAAGCAGCACACACGGGGGAGACGGTGCAGATCAGCGACGCGCGACTGCGGGGGCCGGGCGAGGTTCCCGTGTCCACTATCGGCCCGGGCACGCGGCTCGAACTCGATGTAGATATGGTGGCGCAGCAGTCCTGGTCCACACTGGTTTTCGGCTTCCTGTTGCATCGCTCGACCGATGGACTTCGAGTTTACGAAGGAAATGTCTCAGCGATCGAATTGGGCGTCGACAAAGTGCAGCCTGGCACCACGTTCACGCTTCACCACAGCTTCAGGGCTCACGTGACCCGTGGCCAGTATCACGTCGAGATCCACGTGTTCGACAAGGATTCCGGAGAAGTGAGAGCCAGACTTTCGCCTGCTGGAGTGTTCAGTGTGGTCGAAACTCGCACCTACCAGGGTGTGGCCGATCTGGAGCTCGAGTGCTCTGCGTGACAACCAAGCGACAAAGTGCTAACACCCGAGTGACAGCCAAGTGACAACAACGAGCATTTCATATTTAGCCGTGACAGGATAGCCGAGCCGGTGGCCTGGATAGATGCCCGGGGAGTACCGGATGGACAGGTGGTGGAGTCCGACATTTGTATCGTCGGTGGTGGCCCCGCCGGTCTCACCGTAGCGCGCGAACTCGCTGGCCGCGGCCTGCGCATCGTGCTGCTGGAAAGCGGAGGCCGCGAGTTCAGCGAGGAATACCAGGACTTGGCCGACGGCCGGTTTTCGGGCGGTTCGCACTTCGAGCAGCTTCGGAACGCCCGTCGCCGACAACTTGGCGGCATGTCCAACCAGTGGGACAGCGAAATCGGAATTCGGGGCAGACTGGGATTTCGCGCTGGCCCCCTCGATCCGGTCGATTTCGAGAAGCGAGAATGGCTGCCGTACAGCGGCTGGCCGTTCGACCGCGCCCACCTTGACCCGTATTACGAGCGAGTGCACACCTCGTTCGGACTCGGCCCATATCGCTATGATGGTGAACATTGGGCGGGCGAAAATGCCAGAACGTTGCCGCTGAGTGACAAGCTGTTCGAAACAGACGTGTGGACGTTTGTGAGACAGGAGATTTTCACCCAGGAGCTGCCGGAAGCTCTCGCTTGTGATCCCGGGCTTTCACTGTACCTGCATGCAAATGTTGTCGAGGTAGTAACCGACGAAAATGCTGGGCATGTGAAGTCGCTGCAGGTGGCCTGTCTCAGCGGAAGCCGCTTTCGAGTTGTATCCCGATTTTTTGTGCTGGCGGCCGGAGGGATGGAAAACGCGCGCATTCTGCTCAACTCCGATAGCGTGCAGAGTGGTGGGCTAGGCAACGGGAAGAACGTCGTCGGCCGCTTCTTCATGGAGCACCAGCCCGTCCTGGGCGGCACTCTCTTTCCCACTCGACGCACTCTCATAGACGAACTTGCCCTTTACGACCTTCGCACGGTTAGAGGTGTGCCGGTTATTGGAAAGCTCAAATTCCGTGAGGAGGTGATGCGGCGGGAACGTTTGCTGGGGTTCAGCGTCGCGTTGCTGCCAAAGCATGTGAAATACCGGCGGGCACGGGGTGAATACACCGATTCCTTTGCGACTCTGGCGCGGGCTCTATCGCGCGGCAAGCTGCCGGAAAACGCGCGCCTGCACGCTCGCAATGTGGCGCAAGGCGCTGATTTCATCGCTGCGCGTACTCTGTTCAAGGCTAGTGGTGGGCGGCTGTTCCGCCACTTTAACGCCGGTCCCGACATGTTAAATGGAGGCGGATGGTCGGAAGAGGGCACGCCGTCCCAGCGATTTTCGGTTGTCGACGTCCACTTCCACGTTGAACAGGCGCCGCATCCCGAAAACAGAATCATGCTGCTCGACCAGCGCGACAAGCTCGGCTGCCGCAAGACTCATCTTCATTGGCTCTGGCGCGAGCGAGACATCGACAGCATCGCCCGCGCGCAGAAGATGGTGGCCGAGGAATTCAGGCGGGCCGGGCTCGGTGAGTATCGGATACTGGAAGAGCACGGAAGGCCGGTGCTCGAAGCCTCGGGATTGCATCATCACATGGGCACAACCCGCATGAATTCTGACACCCGCTACGGAGTGGTCGACGCCCATCAGCGCGTGCACGGCATCTCCAATTTGTACATGGCAGGCTACTCGGTTTTCCCAACGGGCGGATACATGAACCCGACGCTTACGGTGCTGGCACTTTCAATCCGCCTGGGCGATCATCTCAAACAAGTGCTCGGTGCACCCGGCGCTTCGATAGCTGGCGCAGCGCAGTCGAGAGCGACTTCGTGAGTGCGAAAAGCTCGAGCCCCCGCGTGGCCGTAACCGTACCACTCGCCGGACATCCCGAAATCTCGGCTGACGAGGAAATCTCGCTCAGACATCTGAGACACTATTTGGGACACTATGACCGATTCGTGATTGCCCCTCAGAGTATGAAGGTGCCGCACGATGACTTTCAAGTCGTTCGGTTTGAAGACGAATACTTCGGATCGGCAAATGCGCAGACGCGATTGATGATGCAGCCGCGCTATTACGAAGCATTCGGTGACTACGACTTCATCCTCACGCATCAGCTAGATGCGCTTGTTCTCTCCGATCAGCTCATGGAGTGGTGTAATAGTGGGCTGGATTTCGTCGGGCCGCCAAACCATGGTTTGTCCGATCAGCTGAGCGTGGTCTGCTCGGGAGGGTTTGCTCTGCGCAACGTGAAAAGCTTCCTCAAGGTGTTGACCTCCAAGCGGTACGCGATCGACCCCGATGAGTACTGGCGTCGGTTTTCAACTACACGCTCCCCGCTTGCGCGTCTGCTCAATCTTCCGCGAAAGTATCTTAAGCGGATGCGACGATTCAACGGTATCGAGCACGAGATAAAGAAGTTTCTGGATGATCCCGTGTTGCTTGAAGACGTCTTCTTCGTCGAGAACGCAAGGAACTTCTATCCGGAGTTCAGTCTGCCGGACGTCCAGACTGCTCTTCGGTTCGCTTTCGACGAGACTCCGCGATTTGCCCTCGAACTGACGGGCGGAAAGCTGCCATTTGGGGTACACGCATGGTACAAGCAGGACCGCCAGTTCTGGGAACCGTACTTGCTACAATGATCTTCAGTCGCCAGTGCCCTTTCAGAGATGTCCCGGGCGATCGGAGGCGGCTGTGTCCTTTTATTATCCTGACTCATACCGCTTTGATCGCCAGCTGTTTTTCGGAGGACCGTACATGAGCCTCCATCATTCAGAACCAATCGCATCGCGGGTTCCCGCAGTCACCGTCATCATCCCGGCGTACGGGGTGAACGCGTACATTGGGGAAGCGATCGATTCGGTATTCGCACAGAGCTACCACGATTACGAGATCGTCGTAGTAAACGACGGCGCGCCAGCCCAGGAAACCGCCGACCTGAAAGCCATTCTCGATACGTACAATGGCCGGGTTGGCTATCTCGAACGCGTCAACGGCGGACAGGGTGCAGCACGGAACACCGCCATGAGGGTGAGCCGAAGCGAATTCGTAGCCTTCCTCGACGGTGACGATATCTGGATGCCCGACTTCCTCGGCTCTCAGATGGCGCTTTTTGAGCGCGATAATGACCTGGCTCTGGCATATTCCGACGCGCTTATTTTCGGGGAGACGGTGACGGCCGGTTCGACCTACATGGAGCGCGACCCCTCCATCGGCGAAGTCACGCTGGAGAGCCTCCTCGCTGGTCGATGCAACGTCACGATGTCGACAATTGTTGCACGTCGCGAAAAGCTCATCGAAGCGGGATGGTTCGACGAGACACTCCGCTACTGCGAAGACTTCGATCTCTGGTTTCGGATGGCATATCAGGATATGCGCATTACCTACCAGCCGGTGGCACTCACTTACCGTAGAGTGCGCGGTGACGCGCTCAGCGCAAACGACATCAAGCTCAACCAGGTGGCGATATCCGTGCTCGAGCGATTCGAGCGCGATCACAAGTTAAGCGTCGAAGAACACAGTGCCTGGGAATCGAACATAAACAAGCTGCGGTTCCTCACTTCTCTTGCCGAAGCCAAACAGAAGATCCGCTTGCGAAAATACCGGGCGGCGGCGCGACAGCTGGAATCGCTTTCACCCGAATACCTCTACGGGAAAATCCGGGTCGCCCGGCGGCTTCTCCGTTTTGCACCTTCGCTTTTTCATGCCGCTTATCTGTCGCTGCTGAGCTTCTACGAGTTTCGGGAGCGATGGCATGTGAAACGGGTGGGCGACATAGTGCAGACCGCAGAGTCCGCAGCTTCCTCGCCGGAAGCTCCTCTTGAGCCGTCTCGCTTCACCACGGACGGCGCTCTCTCGGCGGCTTCGGAACAGTCACGCTCCTGATCGCACACGTTGGCTATGCGCCCACAGCGCGGTCGTGAAGTGACTGCCCCGGCGCCAATCCTGTTCGTGCACTCAGGGTTGGACTGGATTACGGGTAGCGAGCGATGTCTGCTCGACCTCGTAGCAAAAATCGACAGAAATCGGTTTGCCCCGATAGTGCTTTGTAATACGAGGAGTCTGGCCGACGCGGCACGGGAGTACGACGTCCCGGTGTACCAGTCGGTCGACTGGACAGTGGGCGCCGACCGATTCTTCCCCGCGCGCCAGCAGGTCGATGTTGTATCCCAGATCATCCGTCAACATGATGTCCGATTGCTGCACGCCAACGATTCGGACTACCTCCAGGTCTTGCTTGTCGCCGCCCGACGGGCGCAAATCCCGGTCCTCTCGCACCTTCACATTCTGCTCACAAGAGCTGAACGTCGGTCGAGTTTTCTGCACCAGGTGGCCATGTGCGTGGGGGTGAGCGAGGCTGCCGTAGCGGGCATCCGCGCGGACGGGTTTCCCGAAAAATCGATCAGAGTGATCTATAATGGCGTCGACCCCGAACGCCTTTCGCAAGGAAACGCAAACGCCCTCAGGGGCCAACTCGGCATTTCCGATGATGCAATTGTGGTGGCCGCCGTCGGTTCTCTGATCGAGCGAAAAGCGGTCGACGTACTCATTAGCGCGTTGGCGAAACTGCGCGCGCAAGAACCGGGGCAACATATCGACGGCCAGCGGCTGGTTCATCTCCTGGTGATTGGTGACGGGCCCAAATTGGCAGCGCTCGAAGCTCAGGCGGTGAAAATGAGTATAGGCGACCGCGTGCATTTTCTGGGGCGACGGGCAGACGTTGGAGCTATCCTGCGCGATGCATGCGACGTATTGGCGACGGCAGCGCGGGAGGAGGCGTTTCCGCTTAACCCGCTGGAGGGAGCGCACTTCGGGCTACCCGTGGTGGCCACGGACATAGCTCCGCACCGCGAGTCGCTAGTTGACGGAGAGACCGGCTTGCTCGTTCCGGTCGACGATTCGCATGCATTTTTTGAAGCCTTTGCCAGCCTGGCGGCGCGAGAGGAGTTCCGGGTCTCGCTCGGCAAAGCCGGCCGACAGAGAGTACAGGAAAGATTTCTTCTCCCGGGCTATATCAAGGGGTTCGAGAAGGCCTACCACGATCTGCTATCTCAGGATCGCGAGTCGTTTGGATGGTGGAGGGGCTCCACATGGCCGCCCGAATACTCCGTGTGGCTCAAGTCGGCTGTGGCGAAGCGTTTACGGCGGACGAAGCAGTAAAACGATTCAGGCGATTCGTTGGTTCGCCTCAGCTATCAGTACGGCGAGCAGGCGTCCAAGTTTTCCGGCGTCCCGAAGCTGCTCCGTGCGGTTTTCACCCTCGATCGTTCGGATACTGACGAGCTCGGCTACCCTTCCCCAACCTCGCGTCAGGTCGTCGCCGTGTAGTGATTCAGAATCCCTGAGTGCGTCTGAATCCTCCCAGAAAATCAGCTCCACCGGGCCGTCGAAGCGTTGCGGTGAGTAGCTCTCAGTGGCGCGCGAGATGTACCGTTCTTCTGCGTGGTAGGCGGGCACGTCCGCGCGCACCTCGGAACCTGAATCTGCCACTGTCGAGGGCGATGAGTCAGGCACTCTGGCGGTCACCGAAGGTGCCAACGAACCCGCATTACCCGCATTGCCCATTGCTCCACCGACACCAACCCCCACGGTTCGCGCCGCTCGTGCAACGGTCAACCTTAATGCGGCCCACACAGCTCCGAACCTCGAATCGCTCTGAGAGCGGGCGCGAAGCCAGGTGTGGCGAACCTTCACGCCATACCTGCGCGTTTTACGAAAAAACTCTACCTCTTGGGCGGAGTCTAACCGTATTGTTCGGGACAAAACCGACGACATTCGGCGAAGCGATTTAAATCCCGGATTTCTGTCAGTCGTGTTCACCATTGCCAGAAGGCCCACCGTCGCGCCGTCTGCGCGAAGAATGCGTGCTACTTCAAAAGCCAGGGTAGCGCCGTTACAAAGCCCACCAAGATGGTAAGGTCCCTCGGGGTGCGTCGCACGAATTTCGAGCGCGGCTTGTGCGGCCATCTCTTCCATCGTGACCGGGCCCCCCGGGCGGAACGGCCGGAGAATGAATACAGGCTGATTCTCGTCAAGCTCCCGGGCCAGTTGGTGGCAATAATAACCACCGCTGTTAAACGATCCATGGAAATAGAAGAGGGGAGCCACGCCCCCAGCGCCCTCTCGAAGGCGCACCGTTAGAGGATCTTCCACCACTTCTGCAGCGTCAATCGCATCGGCAAACTCGCCCAGTGCAGGATGCACCAACAGGGCCGTAAGTGGGAGGCGACGATGGAGTAGTTGCTCCACCTGCGCGATCATCCGAACGGCAAGCAACGAGTGTCCGCCGAGGTCGAAAAAACTGCTTTCGACCCCGATGGAGGCGAGCGGGATGTCCAGAACTTCGGCCCACACACGTGCCAACATCTGCTCGAGTGCCCGGCGCGGCGGCGTGCTGTTGTGTGGGGTCGTCCCGGTGAACATGGCGGCTTTTGGCAACCGCTTGCGATCGAGTTTGCCGTTCTGCGTGAGCGGCAGGTCGGACAAGGGGACATAAACGGTTGGCACCATGTACGACGGCAACTGTTTAGCCAAAAACTTTCGGAAAATATCGGTGTCCAACTGCCCATTCTTTTCGTCTTGGCTGCTGTTGACGCGGGGAACGTAGTATCCCACCAGCCGCTTGTCGCCCTGAGAGAGTTCCTGCACTATCACGGCGCATTCGGCTACGGCTGGGAACGCCGCGAGAGCAGCCTCGATCTCACCCAGTTCGATTCGGTATCCACGGATTTTGACCTGGTCATCGAACCTTCCAAGAAACTCAAGGCAACCATCTATTCTCATCCGTACGCGGTCGCCGGTGCGATACATCCGCGCGTCAGGAACATCTGCAAACGGGTCGGGAAGAAAGCGCTCCGCGGTGAGTTTGGGGCGTCCAAGGTAGCCGCGAGCTACCCCGGCACCCCCGATGTATAGCTCGCCCGCGACTCCCGGAGGCAGCAGCTGAAGGCCCCGGTCGAGCACGTAAAGTCGCGTGTTCGCGATCGCGAAACCGATCGGGACGTCGGTAGAGCTGATATCGGCGGCGGTAGCCTCGTAGACGCAGCAGCCCACGACCGTTTCGGTGGGCCCGTATTCATTGATGATGAGGGTATCGGGCGCGTGTTTCGCCCAGAATTCGAGACTGGCGCCGTGCAGTGCTTCACCGCCAACCACAAACCGTCGCGTTCGACCACTGGCCGAAGCGGGAGGAATTTGCTGGGTGAGCAGGTCGAGATGTGACGGTGTCAGCTTCACGAGGGCGAAGTCGTCATGCGCTTTGAGGGTGTTTGCCAACGCCTCCGCGCCCAGCGATTCGGGTGCAAGCACGACCTTAGAGCCTGCCGCAAGTGGTGCCAATAAAGAGGTTACGGTGAGATCGAAGGAGATCGAACTGTGTACCGGGGCGCCGCGCCCAGCCTCGAGACCGTAAGCGGGGATACACCATGAAAGGTAGTTCACCACTCCACGGTGCTCAACCATGACCCCTTTTGGAGCGCCTGTCGAACCGGATGTGTAGATCACATAGGCGAGGCTGCGCGAATGGGAGGCGTCGGGGCTCGCGGCTACGGCGGTCGGCTCGCCAAGCGTAGCGCACCGCTCGCCGACCTCGGGCGATGGCTCGCCGGCTTGGGGCAACGGCTCGTCGATCCGTATGACCCTGCCGTCGAACTCCGGTAGTCTCGAAAAGAGCCAGCTCTGGGTCAGAACGATGGCGACCTTAGCGTCGCCGAGCATAAAGCGGACCCGGTCGGCAGGATAGTCGGGGTCGATGGGCAGGTACGCGCCCCTCGCCATTAATATCCCTAGCAGTCCAACCACCATCTCGGACGTTCGCTCGGCGAACAACCCAACGATGACATTCTCGCCGACTCCGAGCGAACTCAAATAGACGCCCAACGCCGTTGCTCGACTGACAAGATCTCCGAAGTTCAGCACCGAACCGTTCTCTTCCACGGCCGTGTCTGCTGGTGACATACGAGCTCGGTGGATGATCAGGTCGTGTACTGTGGCGGTTGAGGGGTAATTTCTTTTAGACTCATTCCAAGTTGAGCCCAGGTCACGCACCTGAGCATGCGATAGAAGCGGAACACTCGTTATCGCGACGGTTGATTGAACGATCGAAACAGTGGGACATGTTACGGACGTGCGGGCGGTAAGGGAGGCCGAAGGAGTTCCCGAATTGTAGCCAGCACTTTCCGCGGTGTTACCTAGAAACCCGCTTAGTAGAGTGGCGATTCTTTGCGCGTTCTCGTCGGACAACAGCTGCGGATCGTACCGGAGAAAGCAGCTGGCGAGATCGGACTGTACCACCAGCGAGAGTCCGAAAGAGTCTGACAGCGGCCCAGCTGCGGCGTCATCGACGATGAAGGCCGAGATCGGTAGGTAGGCACCAGCGCGAGCGTTCCGCCGTGAGGAGAATTGCGAGTTTGTCGCCGAACTACCGGTCGCGACACTAATGGACGCAGCACGAAGCGGTCGGTGGCGCGCCCCAAGGTCGAGTAGAAACGGGCCACGACTAGTTACCTCCCCTAGTCCCGCTTCTGCGCGGCGAAACGCGGCCTCAATCGTTTCGCCGGCAACGCTAACGAATCTCCATGGCAGAGTCCCGCCAACAAGATCCTCCAGCCCGCGCACCTTCGAGGCGAGCTGGGGAGTGGAAATAGCCAGGTCGAACTCGGTCGCTCCCGTGAGTCTTCCCAACATCTCCGCGAACATCGCGACCACGCGAACGCCGAACGCGCGCGTCGTCTCCGGTCGAAAGTTCGCTGGAATCTCAACCGCTACGGTCGGCGAGTCCGCTCTCGCGTACAACGTCCCGGCCCCCGCCGAAGCCGATTGCTGTGAGTCGACACTGAGGGCTTCCTCGCCAAAGGGGATGGACGGCGGTAGAAGGTTTTGTAACCGTTCCACCCAGACTCGCTCCCACGAGGCCGCCCGAGTGGCGGCCGTCTCAAATCGAGGGGCGAGTTCACCGTCGGGTTCCGTCAGGCGGTCGCCAACATTGAGGCCGTTCCGGGCGACGACATCATCGAGCGCTACTATCGTTCCGCCTAAAGTCGTAAACGCGCGAAACTCTACGAGCCCATCCAGGGTGGCAACCACCAACCCACCTGTATGAATGGCTGTGACAGTTCCGGGCGCGCGGTAGGCAATGTCGCTCTCGCCTCTGTCGGTGTGTAAACCCGAAGCACGCACCTGAGATACGACCAGAATTTCCTTCGGAAGAACGACCTTCACGGTGCCTAGTGTGTTGGGATAGCGCCCGAAGTCAACCGCCCTGACTAGCGCATCGATGCGATTTACAGGCCAGTTCCAAGACACCATCCCACCATTGTCAAGTTGCTTCTTGCGCCCGTAAAATGTGCGCTGCGTCAGGTCCTGGGGGGACGGCAGGTTGGTACCGAGTTCCAACTCGTCCACGAGCGCGGAAAACTCAGCAGCGGCCGCCTCGTAGCATTTCCCGTTGAGCGACAACGCAGTCTCGCGCGGTTCTATCACTACCGCCGCCTGCCGCAGAATGTCCCCTGCATCGAGCACCTCTGTCATCAGGTGCCACGTCACACCGTGCTCGCGCTCGCCATTCACTATCGCCCACGAGGTCGAGTTGATGCCCGCGTATCGGGGCAGTGGCGAATCGTGGTAGTTAATTGCCCCTCGACGCGGGAGAGTCAGCGACGCGGGCTTAACCAGCGTCTCGTTGACAATGCTGAAGAGAAAGTCCGGAGCATTGGCCGTAAGTATCCCCTGCAGGTCGGCGGTCGTCGTATGGAGCGGGAAGTTATGGCTAACTGCCCACTCACCCACTAAGAGGTCGTCGGAAACCACCGCCAGGATGGGCTGTCCTTTTCCAAGCAACTCTTCTCCACACCGGATAAGAAGTGTGGTCCCTCCAATCAGAACGCTCGTGAACATAGGCCGCGGTTATGTAGGCAACTGCAATTGCAGTATTATATGCGATGCTGGGCTCACTTGTTGGTGCAAGATCTTGGTGCCGTTATCGTCAGGTATGGTTCGCAACTTCAGCAGCTTGGCCGGCAACATCAAGGGGAAGGAGAGGAGTGGGGGAAGCAATGGTCAGGAGGATTGGGAGCGAGGCCGGCAACATGACTGACGTTGTGATCATAGGCGGCGGCATTATTGGACTGGCTGCTGCGTACAAGATGCTCATGAAGAACCCCAGACTGCACGTTGCGGTGCTGGAAAAGGAAGTCGGCGTGGGACGGCATCAGAGTGGCAACAATAGTGGTGTGCTGCATGCCGGGTTGTATTACAAACCCGGGTCGCTTAAGGCGAAGTTAGCGGTAACTGGAATAAGGGAAATGACGGCATTTTGTCGCGAGCACCGCATAGCGCACGACGTGTGCGGGAAATTGGTTGTGGCGACGGATGACGCGGAAGTGACGCGACTGAAGGAGCTCAGGTCACGGGGCGAGCAGAATGGTCTTACCGGGCTCGAGTGGCTTGGGCCGGAGCAGATGCGCGAGATCGAGCCGCATGTAGTTGGGGTTGCCGCGCTTCGTGTGCCTGAGGAGGGGATTGTTGACTATCCACAGGTGTGCAGGGTGTTGGCGGAGCAGATTGCCGCGATGGGTGGACATGTGGTGACAGGTGCGGGAGTGACCCGACTCGATCTGCTTAGCGGTACGTGGACCATCGAGACGACGAAGGGGGAATTTTCGGCTCGCGTGCTGGTGAACTGCGCCGGTTTGCATTCCGACCGGGTCGCGCGTCTCGCGGGAGAGAGGCCAGAGATGCAGATCGTTCCATTTCGTGGACAGTACTTCAACCTGCGAAAGGACCGGAAGTATCTGGTGCGCAACCTCATTTACCCTGTGCCCGACCCGCGATTCCCATTTCTCGGTGTGCAC